>JBBIRM010000111.1:0-9242 GCA_037441765.1 Deltaproteobacteria bacterium
TACGGGAAATTAAACAATTTTAAAGGTAGGGCAAGGGCTTGTCCCTTACCGAATTTGGTTTCATTTCTTATTTTGAATTACGACACAGTCTTTTTCACCCCACCTCCCCAGTCTATAAAACTCGTTTTAAATACTTATTCAGAGGTCTCATTACTTATTGTTGACAGTTTGTCAATTTTTAAATAATCTCATTATTGGATGAAGCTTTTTAATGAAGGATTTATCGAGGTTGATGGTTCTTACGGAGAAGGTGGAGGACAGATTTTAAGAACAGCCCTTTCCCTTTCTACCATATTGAAAAAGCCCCTTGTCGTTGATCACATAAGGGCTGGAAGAAAGAATCCTGGTCTCCAACCTCAGCACCTCAAAGGGGTAGAGGCATTGGCAAAGGTGACAGGCGCAGAGGTAGAGGGTCTGAAGATTGGTTCTACCAGAATTAAATTCATCCCAAAGGAGGTCTCTCCAGGAGATTACAAGTTCGAAGTGGGTACAGCCGGCTCTGTCTCCCTCATTCTTCAGACTCTTCTATTACCGTTATGTCTATCGCGAGGGAAATCAAGGTTAACCCTGGTGGGAGGTACTCATGTTCCCTGGAGCCCTCCTTTCCATTATCTCACAGAGGTATTGTTCCCCACCCTTAATCGGATGGGAATTTATGTGAAAGGGAGAATAGAGAGATGGGGATGGTATCCCAAGGGAGGAGGAATTATCGAATTGGAGATTGAGCCAGCCTTAGAATTGAAACCTATCTCTTTGAACGAAAGGGGCCCTCTACAAAGACTACGGGTTATTTCTGCAATCTCAAATCTTCCGAAACATGTTGCCAAAAGGCAGGGGGATCATTTGATTCAGTTGATTGAGAAAGAATTAAAAATGGCTGTGGAGATCGAAATTCTTGAAGGGGTTCCAGCCCATGGAGCAGGTTCCTTCCTCTTTCTTATAGCGGAGTTTGAGAGAGTGATCGCTGGCTTCTCATCATTGGGAGAGCGAGGGAAACCCGCAGAGAGAGTTGCTGAGGAGGTATTTTACTCTTTCAATCGCTACTTGAGCAGAGGAGGTTGTGTTGATCAGCATTTGGCCGATCAACTTGTTCCCTTTATGGCATTGGCCAGAGGAAATTCATCCCTTACGACAGACCGAGTTACCAAACATCTTCTCACTAACCTATGGGTGGTCCAAAATTTTCTCTCCAATATTAGAATCTTTCGGTGGGTAAGGGAGGATGGGGAAGGAAGGATAGAATTTTTAATCCCTGAAGGGCCTTGACTTCCAATGATGGAGATACTAATATTTTTACAAGGAGGAATTAGATTAACAAGGTCTACGGAAATCTCATCGGTCTCAAGCCAAGTCAACTCAGAAGGCTTGAGCACATCTACCGAAGAAAGACTCCACCTCAAAAGATCATCACCCCTGAACTCTCCGGACTGCTCACCGATCTCTCATCAGAAATTCGACGTCAGATAGGAATTTTAATTGGGAGGAGAGGTTGCGTTGAATATGTGATGGTGGGGGATCAAAGGGGGTTGATGCTCCCTGATCTATCACGGTATAGAACAGGAGTGTCTCGCCTAAGAGGGCTTAGGCTCATTCATACTCACCTCAAAGGAGAACCCTTGAATAATGAAGATTTAAGCGATCTTGCCCTTCTAAGACTGGATATGATCGCCGTTCTTATCATGGATGGCTTTTCTAAGCCCGGTCTGATTCAATTGGCTCATCACCTTCCGGAGAATCCTGAGAAAAAGGTGTGGGTCGTTGAACCCCCTATCCCAATAGGGAGTTTGGATATAGACTTTTTAAAATGGATACAATCTCTTGAGGACGAATTTCAAAAGAAACAAAGCTCCCTGGACTCAGGAGAATTCAAGGAGAAGGCCATTCTAATCAGTGTGGGTAAGGAAAGTCGAGAACGATTAGAACATTCTATATCAGAGTTGAAAGAATTGGCTCATACCAGTGGGATCTTTGTGGTGGATACGATTATCCAGCGCACTCATGAAGTCTCCCCATCCACACTTATTGGAGAAGGGAAGTTAAGAGAATTGTTGATCAAGTGTATGCAATGGGGAGTGGATCTAATCATCTTTGATCAAAATTTAACACCAGGACAATTGGCGATGATTTCTGACCGGACTGAATTAAGGGTGATTGATCGAACCCAACTCATCTTAGATATTTTCGCTCAAAGGGCCCATACCCGAGAGGGAAAGGTTCAGGTTGAATTGGCTCAATTAAAATACCTTCTTCCTCGGTTAGCAAAAAAGACACTGGCACTTTCTCGGTTGACCGGCGGGATCGGTGGAAGAGGTCCAGGAGAAACGAAATTGGAGATTGACCGAAGAAGGGTAAGAGACCGAATCCATTTCCTTGAAAAAGAGTTGGAGAGGCTAAGCAGAAGGAGGGAGCAGAGAAGGGCTAAGAGGAGAAAGACCTCGGTACCGGTTATCTCCATTATCGGCTATACCAATGCAGGGAAATCGACGCTCTTTAATCTTCTTACGAAAAGCAATTTTTTAGTGGAAGATACTCTTTTTTCCACCCTGGATACAGGGACTCGGAGGCTGAGATTTCCTTCCTCAACACAAACTCATCAAAGAACCAGGGAGGTATTGGTCACCGATACAGTGGGATTGATAAAAGACTTACCAAAGGACCTGATGGGGGCCTTTCGTCCAACGTTTGATGAATTGAAGGATTCACACCTGTTGGTCCACCTAATCGATATAAGCAATCCCTCTTTCCCAGAGCAGATTGAATCGGTGGAAAAGGTCCTTGATGAGTTGGGGCTTGGCCACATCCCTGTCTTAAAAATTTTTAATAAGGAGGATCGCATCAATCCTCGAGAGGCAGAGATCATCTGTCAGAAATATGAGGGGGTATCCATCTCTGCCCTCAGACCCGAATCCCTCGGAAAATTTTTTATGGCCATTGAGAAGAAGTTGGGACCAATGGTAAGGTTGACAAAAAGCCACCCATTTGATATATCAAATATCAATTATAAAGAGGATGAAGGGAGATCATGGAATTCCGTTTAAAACCGATTGAAGAGAGTTTAACATTTGATGATGTTTTGCTCGTTCCTTGCTATTCTGCGGTGTTGCCAAATGATGTAGAGGTGAGCACCCAGTTGACTCGGACGATTCGACTCAACATCCCTTTGGTGAGTGCGGCCATGGATACGGTCACGGAATCAAGGACAGCGATCTGTATGGCCCAGGAGGGAGGGATTGGAATTATCCATAAAAACATGAGCATTTCGGAACAGACCCTCGAAGTCGATAAAGTTAAAAAATCAGAAAGTGGAATGATAATCAATCCCATCACCATGCATCCAGATCAGAAGATCTATGAAGCCATGGAGATCATGAAGAAGTATCGAATTTCAGGAGTTCCCATCACCAAGGAAGGAAAGTTAGTAGGGATCCTTACCAACCGGGATTTGAGATTTGAAAAGAGACTGGATGAAAAGATTTCAACGGTGATGACCAAAGATAGGTTGATCACAGTTCCCGTGGGAACCACTTTAGAACAAGCCAAAGAGATTCTCCATAAAAATAGAATTGAAAAATTATTGGTGGTCGACGAGCACAATAACCTGAAGGGCCTGATTACGATCAAAGATATTGAGAAGATGAGAAAGTATCCCAATTCCTGTAAAGACTCTCTGGGTCGATTGAGGGTGGGTGCGGCGATTGGCCCAGGAAAGGACCGAGAGGCCCGGACAGAAGCCCTCGTCAGGGCAGGTGTTGATGTCCTGGTTGTAGATACCGCCCATGGACATTCCAAGGATGTTTTAGAGGCCATTCGAGATACGAAAGAAAATTATCCTGACATCCAAATCATCGGTGGGAATGTAGCCACAAAAGAAGGAGCCCTTGATCTAATCAAGGCAGGAGCGGATGCAATCAAAGTAGGAGTGGGACCAGGTTCTATCTGCACCACCCGGGTGATTGCAGGAGTGGGGATCCCCCAACTCTCTGCTATTTTTGAAACCGCAGAGGTTTCGGAGAAAAATGGGGTTCCAATCATTGCTGATGGTGGAATTAAATATTCTGGTGATATCACGAAGGCACTTGCCGCAGGTGCACACTCTGTGATGATTGGAAACCTATTTGCTGGAACTGATGAAACCCCTGGAGAGATTGTCCTTTACCAAGGAAGGAGTTACAAGGTCTATCGGGGCATGGGGTCTCTGGAGGCGATGAAAGAGGGTAGCAAAGATCGCTACTACCAAGAAGGGGTAGAAAGTGAGTCTAAATTGGTTCCAGAAGGTATTGAAGGAAGGGTTCCTTACCGTGGAGCGCTTTCCTTCTGTATCCAGCAACTCATTGGTGGATTAAAGGCAGGAATGGGATATTTGGGGGCAAAAGATATTCAGGATTTAAAGCGGAAAGCGAGATTCATCCGGATCACGCCCTCGGGATTAAGGGAAAGCCATGTTCATGATGTCATCATTACCAAAGAGGCCCCCAACTATCGTTTGGAATAAACCCAGTGTATCCCTGAAATCAGTTTAGAAGGTAAAGGATTGAAAAAAGCAATTTTCATACTGATTGTCTCCCTGCTGACCCTTTTCTACTATGCAGGGGTATTGAGCAAAAGAGAGACCCTTCCTTTTTCCAAAGAGTTTTTCTCGATTGAAACCTCCCCTCAAGAGAGGATCTGGACTCTTAAGAAGACCTCTCCTTTAACCCCCAAGGAACTGGATCTCCTTTACCAGGTGAAACTGGACAGAGGGATCCGAAATGTTCCTATACTTTCCCTCCTTCTGGTCAGGGAATCGAACCATGCGATTGAGAGGGGTGAGGTGGATCAGGCCTTGGAGATGGCAAAATATTCAATAAAATTCTCTCCTGAAATACCTGATCCTTATTTTGCAATGGCAAAGGCCCTTTGGCACAAGAACCCCTTAAAAATCCATAAGGTCCTTTCTGAAATCGTAAAAGGAGAGATAGCCCAGATCAGTTATTACCCAACTTCCTTAAAATTTTTTTATAACACGTTTTATCTCTTATCCAATGCCATTCTTATGGCATTGATCATCTTTGGAATTATCCTTTTGATTAAATACTTCCCCCTCTATTTCTATGATATTCGAAGAGGTCTCACCCAAGAGATCTCGAAACTGGTTCTCAACACCCTTAAGATTTTTGTTCTATTTATCCCTTTTTTTCTCAGGCTGGATATTTTGTGGTCTCTTCTTTACTGGTCTATCCTTTTATGGGGGTATGTGAGCAAAAGGGAGAGGCAATTGATCTTGATATTTTTCATCTTTGTGGTCTATCTCCCTTTCTTCCTAAAGACCTCCTCCACCTTTCTCGATAGTCCTTCTTCCGATATTGTTTTGGACTTAAACCAGGCAAACCATGAAGACTGGAATAGAACAACCGAGGAGAGATTAAGGGCCTGGCTTACCACCTCGCCCGATGACCCTGAGGTTCTTTTCACGTTGGGTCTGATTGAGAAGAGGCAGGGCCGTTATGCCCAGGCGGAAGAGTTTTATCGCAAGGCCCTCCAATCAGATGATAAACTAAGCGAGGGGTTTTCAAATATTGGCAATGTATATCTGGCCCAAAAACAGACCCAACTGGCGATTTATGCCTACCAGCAGGCCATTCAATTATATCCTGAAAAAGCCGCTTACCATTACAACCTTTATCGCGCCTATTCCCAAGAAACATTTTTATCCAGTAAAATCGATCGTACCTTTCAGAGGGCAAGGCAGTTGGACCCCAAGTTGGTAGACTACTATATGGCGATCGACTCACCCAATATGAATCGTTTGGTAGTGGATGAAGTATTAACCTCTCGGCGACTTTGGGGAAGGTTCCTCAGCCAATATATTGGGAAGGAGGGGTTTCTTTTTAGATTATTTAAGGCCTGGTTTGAAAGAATTCCATCGAGGCTTCCCGCTCTTGCCCCGATCCTCTTTCTGGGGTTTTTGATGGGAATGTCGAGATATGCACGGGAAAGGCGATTTTTAACACGTTGCCCCATGTGTGGGAGCCCAACCCACCGTTTCTATCTGGGAGAAACAGAACAGGAGTTCGTCTGCTTCAACTGTTATCGTATCTTCATTCAGAAAGAGAAACTTCATCCAAAGATTGCGGAGAAGAAAACAATGCAGGTTAAAACTTTTCAAAAGGAGAATCATCTCATTGGTCGGTTTCTCTCCTTCATTTTTGTGGGTTTCGCATATCTCTGGGGAAACCACCCATTTCGGGGACTGCTTTTACTGTTTATATTCTTCGTTTTTATTCTAAGATTCTCTTATTGGGAGGGAGCGATACCTTCCATTATCTCCTCTCCTTTTTCAAACTGGTGGAAGGTTTTGATTTGGGGGATTCTTTTTGTCCTGTTCTACTTTATATCCATTCGAAGGACATTTAGACTCAAACCCAAATTTGGAATTGAGGAAAGAGATTAGGTTCTTTAAAGGAATTTCAAATATTTTTGGTTTAGACTTTAATCCCTTTAAGAGCTAAAAAAGGAGATTGAATGGCACTTCAAGGAACCCTAAAAGATTTTAGCATTACAGAAATTATTCAATTGATTGGGCAACAACTGAAAACAGGGGTTCTAAAAATCCGCCGTGGGAAGAATCTCGCTGAAATCTATTTTGTCGATGGGATGATAGTCCATGTTTACTCCAACTACCGCGGGAAGAAAGACCTCATAGGAGAGATACTGGTTAAGGCCCAACTGATTACGGAAGAGCAGTTGGAACGGGTGTTAAGAATCCAAAAAGAAACTCTCAAATATTTAGGAGAAATCCTTGTAGAGCTCAAACTTCTGACCAAAGAGGATGTCCTAAAGGTGATCTCCACGCAGATTTATGAAACTATATATGATCTCTTCTGGTGGGAAGATGGGGTATTCAATTTTGATCTGAAGCTGGTAGAAAGTTATAAGAAGATACCTTTTGCTCTAAGCACAGAACAGGTCTTACTGAATATCCTGCGCATGGTGGATGAGTGGTCAGAGATCGAAAAGAAAATTTTTTCACCACATTTGGTCTTCAAAAAAGTCCTTCCCGTTGAGGCCAAACCATCTGATGCACTTCCCCAGCCTTCCTATCTAAGAGAGAAGTTAACCTCAGAGCAGGAACTCATTTACAACCTTGTCGATGGCACTCGGACCGTTCAGGAGATCATAGATCGGAGTCTATTGGGGAAGTTTAATGCCAGTGATATTCTTGTCGACCTTTTAGAGATGGGGATGATTGAAGTGGTTGGGATTCGAACCCCAAGCCTCGTTAAGAAAGTAAGTATGATTAATTTCAAAGAGGCTTTGGCGTTTATCTATTTTGGGGCTTTTTTAATCTTTCTCTTTTTAATTCTCATTTATTTTAAGCCAAGTTTTATTCAACATTTTTGGGATTCAAAGATCGAGCGTGTCCAGATAGAAGCCCCCACCCAATATGTCCATAAAGCCCAGATGAACCGAATAAAAAATGCCCTTGAGGTTTACTATTTGGAGAAGGGGAAATATCCATCCCAACTCGAAGAGTTGGTTTCCGCTAAACTGCTAAGAAAGAGCGACCTCTACTATCGGAAAGGGGTCTCCTATCAATATGAGTTGAAAGATGGTAGATATTTTTTAAAGCATTGAGGTCATAAAAGTTCCTTTTTCAACTTCCCTTCTATCCCAAATCTGAGAGCCAAAAAACGATGGAAAGTCAATCCCCCTTTGATAAGATTATAATTCTCGATTTCGGATCCCAATATACTCAGCTTATCGCAAGGAGGGTGAGGGAGTGTCAGATTTATAGCGAGATCTATCCTTATAATATAAAGGTCAATAAGATCCGTTCTTTATCGCCCAAAGGGATCATCCTTTCCGGAGGACCAGCCAGTGTTTATTCGAAGGATGCTCCCCGGTGTGACCCAGGGGTTTTTGAGATGAGGATACCTATCTTAGGGATCTGCTATGGAATGCAGTTGCTCGGCCAGCAGTTTGGGGGAAGAGTTATCCCTTCCGAAAAAAGGGAGTATGGAAAAGCAAAGTTGATCCTCCATCACGATGGAGAACTTTTCAAAGGGATTGGAGGGAAAGGAAGTAAGTTACAAGTGTGGATGAGCCATGGAGATCAAATCCATACCCTGCCTAATGGATTTAAGGCTATTGGGCATTCAAAGAACACTCCCTATGCTGCCATGGAAGATAATGACAGAAAGATTTATGGACTTCAATTTCACCCGGAGGTTCAACATACCCAAAAAGGAACAGAGATAATTAGAAATTTTCTCTTCTCGATCTGTGGATGTAAAAGACTTTGGACCATGAGTTCATTTTTAAAACAGATAATCCTTGAAATGAGAGGAAAGATTGGATCAGGGAAAGTAATCTGTGCTTTAAGTGGAGGGGTGGATTCTACGGTAGTTGCCCTCTTACTCCACCGGGCGGTAGGGGATCGCCTTAAGTGTATTTTTGTGAACAACGGTCTTCTTAGAAAAGGAGAGCCCTCTCAGGTCGTTCATCTCTTCCGACAACATTTCCAAATCCCCCTGATTTATGTGGATGCAGAGGCCGCTTTTTTAAACACCCTGAAAGGGGTTGTTGACCCTGAGGAAAAACGAAAGAGGATTGGGAAAAAATTTATATCCATCTTTGAAAGGGAGGCACGAAAGATCGGAGGGGTGAAGTTTCTGGCACAGGGAACGCTATACCCTGATGTTATTGAAAGCGTATCCTCAAAAGGGCCTTCCGTTACCATTAAAAGTCACCATAATGTGGGCGGATTGCCTGAAAAGATGAAGTTGAAATTGGTGGAACCCCTGAGGGAACTTTTTAAGGATGAGGTGAGGAGGCTGGGAAAAGTCCTGGGTCTTCCTGACGAGGTGAATAAACGCCAGCCATTTCCAGGGCCTGGACTTGCGATTCGGATTATCGGCGAGGTTACCAGAGAGAGATTAGAGATTTTAAGATCAGCCGATGAGATTGTTTTAGAGGAGATGAAAAAATGGAAAAAGTTGGACCAGGTATGGCAGTCCTTTGCTATTTTGCTTCCTATTAAGACCGTAGGGGTGATGGGAGATGTGAGAACTTACGAGAATGTAATTGCGTTGAGGGTGGTGAGAAGTGTGGATGGGATGACAGCGGATTGGGTTCGCCTGCCCTATAAAATCTTAGAACAACTCTCCACACGAATCATCAACGAGGTCAAAGGCGTAAATCGGGTGGTTTACGACATAAGCACAAAGCCCCCAAGCACGATTGAGTGGGAATAAAATAAAAAC
>JBBIRM010000112.1:0-9197 GCA_037441765.1 Deltaproteobacteria bacterium
GGCCATTTCACTACGATACTCAAGAAAAATCACTCGTTATCGCTGGATTAAGGTACTTACTTAACTGAGAAAGGTAAACGACATGTAACGACATATTATAATAATACCATTTGAAATCGGAAATCTGTAAATTGAACTTCCTAGTCAAATTATCAGTTCAATTTCATACTACTAAAAAATACTTCTCTAGTCAACAATAAGTTTTGTTTTCCACATGTAGGGTAAGCCTTTATGGCTTACCCTTTTCGGTAAGGGATAAACCCTTACCCTACGGATTAATTTATTAATTTTTTCGTAGGGTAAGCCCTTGTGGCTTACCGCTACCATTTTCGGTAAGGAACAAGCCCTTACCCTACGTCATAATACCGAATTCGGTAGGGACAAGCCCTTACCCTACGCTTTAATTTCTATATTCTTTTCTGCTTTTTCTTTTAACCTATTTAAATCTCCTGGCCTTGTCAATATGATTTTAAGAGAGTTATGAAAAAGTATTTAAAATCTAACTATAATACATTTGACAGTTTAAAAGAAGTTATGATAATAAATTATTAGGCTTGGGCGATTAGCTCAGTAGGATAGAGCGTTGGTCTCCGGAACCAAAGGCCGTGGGTTCAAATCCCGCATCGCCCACCAATTTTTATCTCAATATGAAAAATAAAGGCTTTATTCTTATTCTTTTGTTTCTCTTGAGTCCAATGATTCTATCTGGGATTTTTACAACCTTTGCTATAGAGAGAAGGGAAGGGTTTAGCACCATTTATATCCAAGTTGAAAAGAAAGAGGAGGAAATAGATTCCCACTACATTCAACTATTAAAGAAGATCAAGGAGAAATTGGACGAGTGGTTGAAGTCCCTAAATGAGAGAATTGAAAAGGAAGATATCACTCGTTTCGAAGTCCGATTCCTTGAGATATTGAGAAGTGTATTGGAATGGGTGAAAGGGAAGATAGAAGCAAAGATTGAGTCCTCAAAGGAGAAGAAGCCTCCGAAGAAGAGAAGGGGCCTTTTCGAGGAGACTCACCAGAGAGCCTTCCCCTTTTTAGGAAAGGGATGAAAGAGGAGAGAGTATTTTTTAAATCCAAAGGGATAAGATTGGAGGGCCTCTTGAATATACAAGAGGCCCTCCCTGTTAAAAGGAATTTAATCTTATGCCATCCCCACCCACAATTTGGTGGTGATATGTATAATCCCGTGATTCAGACGGCTGTTGAAACAGCATTTCAAGAGGGATATTCCACCCTCCGTTTTAACTTCAGAGGTGTCGGAAGGAGCGAAGGAGATTATGGAGAAGGGATAGAAGAGCAGGAGGATGTGAAATCCGCCATCGATTTCCTCCATTCTCTGCAAACAGGTTTATCTTCTTCTACCCTGCTTTTGGGTTATTCCTTTGGCGCCTGGGTGGGTATTGCTGTGGGTGTGGGTGATGAAAGAATTAAAGGGTTAGTAGTAATTGCCCCACCCTTAGAAAAATATTCTTTTGAATTTCTCAAGGGATGCAAAAAGAAAAAGTTGATTCTGGTAGGAAGCCAGGACCTCTTCTGTCCTATCCCCTTGCTTGATCAGTGGTTTAAAACCCTTGAAGAACCTAAAACCCTTTCTATTATTGAAGGGGCTGACCATTTCTTTTTCTATCACCACCGTTCCCTTTCTCCATTTCTAAAAGACTTCTTTAAAGAATTTTAGCCACCCAACCTTCTATCATCCAACCCAACCGATAGAGAAAGAGGCGAAAGGAATAGGTTCGAATAACCTTCTTTATGGCTCTCTGAAATTCTGGATCATCTTCAGCATAGACCTGAAAGAGACGCAAGCAATCTCTCCTCGTAATTGGTAACCCAAGCCTTCTCCATTTTTCTATGGAGCGGTTAAGGCGGAGAAGATTCTTCATCCTTTTTTTGAGGGGAAGAGGGGTCCTTCGATAGGAACGATCGAAATCGATGAGGAGAATTTTCTCTCCTGAAAGTAGAATATTTTTTAACTGGAGGTCTCCATGAAAAAAACCCTCCTTATGAAATTGACGGAGGAGGCAGGCTAAAGACCTAATTACTTGGCGTTTATGAGAGAGGTCTTCGGAAGTTTGTTTATCACCCATTTTGCTAAAATATTGAATCAGGTCAATTGCCTGAGGGATTTCAAGCGTGAGGAGATATGATCGATAGAGGAAGGGAAAGACATATTGATGGACAGCACCAAGAGGTTCAACTGTTGGGATTCCACGGGTTCGAATCTCTTCAGTAAGACTGAGTTCTTGAAAGGAACGCGAGCCAGAGAAGAAAAGTGTTCCGAACAAGCCCCGGAATAACCCTCCGTGGGAATACTGACGAATGACCATCCTCGCCCCCTCGTGGATGGGTATAGAGGGATGGGGGGTTCTTCCCTCGAGATAAGTTATATTGAAGAGGTTCCTTTGAAGGAAGTTTTTCCAGTCTTCGATTCCGAGACTTATAAGTAAATCTTTATAACTATTTTTTAAAAGAAAGGTAGTCCTTCCTTTTTTAATCAACGAGTAAGAAGGGAGGGGTTGAAATGATCTCTTCACTTTCGATTAAGGTAATTGAATCCCAATTCTTTGTCAACCGAATTAGACGGGATTTCGTTTTATAGACTTTTTCAGAACTCTCTTTTGGTTCAATTGACAAGGAGAAATGTATATTATAATTTTATAAAAAATCTAAAAAGGAGGATTTTTGTGGAATATGAACCTGTCATTGGTTTGGAAGTCCATGCCCAGCTTCTCACCCGATCCAAGATATTTTGTGGGTGCTCCACCATGTTTGGTGAAGAACCAAACACCCAGACATGCCCTGTCTGCACAGGGCAACCTGGCTCCCTCCCAGTCGTTAATCGAAAAGCGGTTGAGTTTGCCATAAAGTTGGGATTAGCCACTCACTGCAGGATTGCCCCTTATAGCCTTTTTGCAAGAAAGAATTATTTTTATCCTGACCTACCAAAGGGGTATCAAATTTCTATGTATGAACGCCCACTGGCTGAAGAAGGCTTTATAGAAATAATTGTCGATGGGCAGAAAAAAAGGGTTCGGATTACCCGTATTCATTTAGAAGAGGATGCAGGAAAACTCAAACATGGCGAGACCATTGAAAAGGCCCCATACAGTTATGTGGATTTTAACAGAACAGGTGTTCCACTGGTTGAGATTGTAAGCGGGCCTGACATTCGTTCTCCTCAAGAGGCGGGGGACTATTTAAGAGAGCTCAGAGCCATTCTTCAATATCTTGAAATCTGCACGGGTGACATGGAGAAGGGGACCTTTCGATGCGATGCCAATGTCTCTGTTCGGCCGAGAGGTCAGAATGGATTGGGGATAAGGACGGAATTAAAAAATATGAACTCCTTTCGACATGTTGAGATGGCCCTCGAATATGAGATAAAACGTCAGATCGAACTTCTCAAGGATGGAGAAGAGGTGATCCAGGAGACAAGGCTTTGGGATCCAAATCAGGAAATCACAGTATCCATGAGGGGGAAGGAGGAGGCCCATGATTATCGATACTTTCCTGACCCTGATCTCGTTCCTCTAAAAATCGATCAACATTGGATTGAAGAGATAAGAAAAGGTCTACCTGAACTTCCTGCTGAGAAAAGGGAGCGTTTTGCAAGGGATTATGGAATTCCTGAATATGATATTAAAATCTTAACCTCAACCAAAGCGATGGGAGATTACTTTGAGGAGACTGTCAGACTATTTTCTGAGCCCAAAACTGTGAGCAACTGGATGATGGGGGATCTTCTCAGGGAATTAAAGAGGGATGGCCGTGAGATTGACCAATGTCCAGTCACGCCCTCCCACTTGGCGGAGATGCTTTCCATGGTTAAGGCTGGGATGATCAGTGGAAAGATAGCAAAGGAGGTCTTTGAAGAGATGTATCGAAGCGGGGAGCCCCCGCAGAAGATCGTTCAAGAGAGGGGTTGGTTTCAGATTCTTGATGAAGGGAGGATTTTGGAAGCAATCGAAAGAGTATTAAGAGAACATCCAAAACAGGTGGAGGATTATCGAAAAGGAAAAGAGAAGATATTTGGGTTCTTGGTTGGTGAGGTTATGAAGCAGACAAAGGGGAAGGCGAACCCCAAGATGGTTAATGAGTTGTTAAGGAAAAGAGTAAAAGGTGAAGGTTAAGGTGGAGGAAGGATGAAATTTAAAACCATTGAGTGGAGAGGGGATTACGTTAGAATCCTTGACCAGCGGAAGCTCCCACAAAAGGTCCATTATTTAACTTGCAGAGATGCCTCCTCTGTTGAAAAGGCAATTCGCTCGATGGCCATTCGGGGAGCACCTGCCATTGGTATTGCAGCCGCAATGGGTATTGCCCTTGCATCAAGAGAATTGAGCACAAACCGTCCTGATCTTTTTAAAAATGTTCTCCACCATACCTGTCAAAAGATGAGGCAGACAAGACCAACTGCAGTCAATCTTTTCTGGGCAGTGAAACGAATGGAAGAGATTGTTAGTCAAGTTTCCATCTATGGGGTGAAAGAGACAAAAAAGAGATTGGAAGAGGAGGCCCTAAGAATTTATGAGGAGGATTTAGAGAACAACCAAAGGATGGGTGAGAATGGAAAGTCTGTTATCGAAGAGGGAAGTGGGGTGCTGACTCACTGTAATGCTGGGGGGTTGGCCACTGCTGGTTATGGGACAGCGATTGGGGTGATTCGTGCCGCCTGGTCATCGGGTAAAAGATTTCACGTATATGTGGATGAGACAAGACCCTTGCTTCAAGGTGCAAGATTGACAGCCTGGGAATTGGTTCAGGAAAAAATCCCATGCACTGTTATCACGGACAATATGGCTGGGGCGATGATGGAGAAAGGGAAGATTAACATCGTTTTATTGGGAGCGGATAGGATTGCTAAGAACGGGGATACCGCAAACAAGATAGGGACATACAGTCTCGCCATTCTGGCAAAATGGCACCACATTCCATTCTATGTGGTAGCCCCAACCTCTACCTTCGATCTCAGCCTCAATTCCGGAAAAGAGATTCCTATTGAAGAGCGTGCAGAAGAGGAGGTCACCCATTTTGGTGGAAAAAGGGTAACTCCGAAAGGAGTGAAGGTATACAATCCTGCATTTGATATCACCCCCCACAGATTGATCGATGCAATTATTACAGAAAAAGGGATCATCCGAAAACCTTATCAGAGAAAGATTGAAAGACTCATTTTTGGGGGTTATAGCCCCCTCTAAAACAGAGGTCCTTCTATGAGAAATCCCATTGTTACCCTACTGACCGATTTTGGGGCTAAGGATCATTATGTTGCTTCAATGAAGGGAGTAATCTTGAGGATCAATCCACGCTGTAAAGTCGTTGATATCTCCCATCAGATTTTTCCGCAAGATATATTCGAGGGAGCCTTTGTGCTGGGCAATACCTATTCTTATTTTCCAGAAGGAACCATCCATCTGGCGGTGGTTGACCCAGAGGTTGGGGGGGAAAGGAATCCTATCCTCCTTGTGACAGACCGATACTTTTTTGTCGGACCTGATAATGGAATCTTCAGTTTTGCCCTTAAGAAGGAGAAAGTAAGAGAGGCCTATGTTCTTAACGAAAAACGTTTCCATCTTCCGGAGGTAAGCCCAACCTTTCACGGAAGGGATATCTTTGCACCAGTCGCAGGTCATCTGAGTTTGGGAATTTCACCGAAGTCATTTGGAAAGAAGATAGATTCATGGAAGACGTTAAGTTTTTCAGTTCCAGCCTTTAAAGAAACAAGAATTGAGGGAGAGGTGATACATATCGATTCATTTGGAAATCTTATCACTAACATAGACCGTGAAGGATTCAACAAGTTTATAAGAAATCGACCGTTTCTGATTCAGGTTGGAAAAGAGAGGATCAGGGGTATAAAGAATGGTTACTGGGATGGGAAGAAGGGAGAAGTGATGGCCCTCTTTGGAAGTATTGGATTGCTGGAGATTTCAGTAAGGGAAGGAAATGCCAAGAAGAAGTTAAGGATGTGCAGGGGAGATCGCATCCAGATAAGCACAAGATTCAATGCACAAAATTCAAAATAAGCGCACCTGCCTGAGGCAGAAATTTTTATAATCCAGAACAAAAACACATGAGGAGGTAAGAGGGCGAGATGGTATCTAAGAAGGCACAGGAGATTCCCCCTTTTATTGTGATGGATGTCTTAGAGAAGGCTCAAGAGTTGGAGAGAAAAGGGGAGCATATCATTCACCTCGAGGTGGGTGAACCGGATTTCGATACTCCAGAATGTATCAGCGAAGCAGGATATCGTGCCATATGTGAAGGAAAGACCCACTATACCCATAGCCTCGGATTAATTGAATTGAGGGAAGCGATCGCAGAGGATTACTGGAAAAAATATCATGTAAACGTTTCACCTGAACAGATTATTGTGACTTCAGGGACCTCTCCTGCCATGCTTCTTCTATTTGCTACTCTTTTAGAACCGGGTGATGAGGTGATCCTTCCCAATCCTTATTATCCCTGCTATCCAAATATCATTCGATTTGTGGATGGAGTCCCCATCTTTGTAGAGGTCTTTGAGGAGGAAGGCTTCCAATATCTTCCTGAAATGATTGAACAGAAACTTAATCCCAGGGTAAAGGGGATTATTGTCAATTCCCCTTCCAACCCCACTGGAAATGTGATGACCCAAGAGAGGATGGCCAAGATCGCACAGTATCCTCCTTACATCATTTCCGATGAGATCTACCATGGTTTGGTCTATGAAGGCAGGGCGCATTGCATCCTCGAGTTTACTGACCATGCCTTCGTAATCAATGGTTTTTCCAAACTCTATGCCATGACAGGCTGGAGGTTAGGGTATTTAATCGCCCCCAAAGAATTTATTCGACCTCTTCAGAAACTTCAACAGAACCTCTTCATCTCCGCCAGTTCCTTTACTCAATGGGCAGCCCTTGAAGGATTGAGAAAAGCCGAGAAGGATGTGGCAAAGATGCGGGAAACCTATGACCAGCGGAGGCGCTTTCTGATCCCAAGGTTAAAGGAATTAGGATTTGGAATTACTGTGGAGCCTATTGGCGCCTTTTATGTATTAGCAAATGCCAGGCGTTATTCAGAAGATTCCTACCACCTGGCTTTTGATATTTTAAAGGAGGCCAGGGTAGGGGTGGCCCCTGGCATCGATTTTGGGTCCAATGCAGAGGGATACCTCAGGTTCTGTTATGCCAATTCAATGGAAAATATTGTAGAAGGGATGGACCGGCTGGAAAGGTATTTGAGACGTTATAAATAAGGCCTCTCTTCAAGGGCATTTCGGTTTGATAGATTTAAGGTTTTTCCATGAAGTTGACCACAGGCAGCGGAGATATCACCACCTTTGCTTTTGCGAACAATTGCGGTGATGCCACCTTCCATCAATATCTCCTGAAATAAGTGAATACGATCCTCCAAAGACCTCTTATAAGGGATTCCAGAGGCCTCGTTAAGAGGGATGAGGTTGACCTTAGAGGGGATCCCCTTTATTAATTTGATCAATCTTTTTGCGTCCTTGGGAGAATCGTTCTCATGATCGATCATTACATATTCAAAAGTGATTCGATCTCTTGGCCTGAGGGGAAATTTTCGACAGACCTCTAATATCCTATTCATGGGATATCGCCTGTTAATGGGCATCAGCCGAGTTCTTGTCTCCTCATCAGAGGCATTGAGGGAAATCGCCAATCGGAATTGAACCTTCTCCTTGGTCAATCTTTCCAGTTCAGGAAGAAGCCCAACCGTAGAAAGCGTAACCCTTCGAGTGGAGAATCTGAATCCATCCGGGTGAGTCATCAGTTCAATCGATTTCAATGTATTCCCATAATTGGCCAGGGGTTCACCCATTCCCATAAGGACAATATTGGTGAGGGAGGTGCCATGGGAAAGCGTTTCTCTTACAGCAAGGATCTGATTGAGAATCTCTGAGGAGGAGAGATTTCTTTTTAATCCGATTTTTCCTGTTAGACAGAATCGGCACCCCATCGCGCACCCCACCTGGGTTGAGAGACATAGGGTCAACCGCTTTTGATCAGGGATAAGAACACTTTCAATTCGATTTCCATCTTCAAGTTGAAAAAGAAATTTTTTTGTTCCATCAAGGCTCTTCTCCAGAAGAGAGGGACTGAGGATGGAGATGAAACTGACTTCTCCCAATATTTCACGAAATTTTTTAGAAAGGTTTGTCATCTCATCGAAAGAGTGAACCCCTTTGAGATAGAGCCATCTCAAGATCTGGGTGCTTCGGTATCTTTCTTTCCCGAAGGAGGAAATGAGATGGTGAAGCTCGGTGGGGCTAAGATTTTTAAGATCGATTTTTTTGAAACCACTTTCCATTAAAGTTTTATCTCTAAAGATTTTTCAAGTTATTTGTAGACGGAAACAGTTCCAGGGCATTGAAAAAATAATTGATTTCAAATGCAGCCGTTTCAGGACGATCTGAGCCATGGACGATATTTCTCTCAATATCTGTCGCATACTGACGCCGGAGGGTTCCTTCTTTGGCTTCTTTGGGGTCAGTTGCACCCATCAACTCCCTGGTTTTTAGAATCGCATTCTCTCCCTCAAGAACCATTACGACTGAGGGTCCAGAGGACATGAATTGTGTCAGACTTTCGTAAAAGGGTTTACCACGGTGGACTGCATAAAACCCTTCAGCCTCTTTTTTATCCATAAATATCATTTTCAAGCCAATTACCCTTAACCCATTATCTTCAAAACGCTTGATCACTTCACCAATCAGATTCTTCTTCACTCCATCTGGTTTGACAATTGATAGTGTCCTCTGCATAATCCCTCCTTGATATCAGCCTTATAATTTAAATCTATCTTTCCACAATCTCTCTTGTCAAGATATATAAAACTTCTAAAAAAGTCTTTGAAAGACTGTGAAGGTTGGGTTCCAAACCCTTCGAATGCGGGCAATAAGAGGTTCGGCAAGCCACAAGGGCTTGCCCTACGAGAAATTAAACGAATCTAAAACGTAGGACAAGGGCTTGTCCCTTGCCTCATTTGGTCTCATTTCTTATATCGAATTAAGACACATTTTCGTCGGGGAAAGTCAATAAGAGCAGACCATGGGGGAAGGTAAGGGGGGATAACTGTAAACATTTAATTGTCCTGATTAATAATAGGAGATAAAAGTGATAGACGGTCAGAGGGCAGAAATTCCGTAAAAGGGTTTTTTTCTTTTTAAATCCGCCATAGATTCCATC
>JBBIRM010000113.1:0-9036 GCA_037441765.1 Deltaproteobacteria bacterium
AAACAATTACAGGTAAAAGTTTTGGCGGTGTCAAACTGATATGGACTGTTGATGCTCAAAAGGCAAAAGAATTTCGTGAAAACTATTATCCTCATTGCGATATTCTGCTAATTCAAATCAATTGGAACGATGTTGGAGGATTTTATTATATTCCATTAGACGTGCAGAAGAGGCTTTTTGATAGAATAGGGAGAGAAAATTATATTAAACTTCCAAAACCTGGAACAAATCCAAGAGGCGTTGAAATTACTAAAGAAGCGTTATCAACATTAATTGAAGATAGCGAAACTAAAGGTGTCAAAATAAGCTGGCAGAGGTCAAAATTAGATTTCAATCCATACAAGAGATGGATTGAGCTTTGGATGGAGGATTGAAATGGGATATAATCGAAGAAAAGTCGGTACCAAAACAAGTGCTTTCGGCTCACCAGGGCGGATTAATCACGATTCCACTCCATTTTATACAAGCAGATTATATGAAGAGCTGCCAAAAGAGCAGATAATCAAATATGTGGAAAATCCAATTCCTCCTGAGTTTCTTGACAAAATTTTTTGCAAGACAAGTGAAAAAATGGAAGAGTTGCCAGATAACAGCGTTCATCTAATGGTTACTTCACCGCCTTATAATGTGGGAAAGGAGTATGATGAGAACCTTACTTTAAACGAGTACAGAGCCTTTTTGAAAAAGGTATGGAGCGAAGTTAAAAGGGTTCTTGTGCCCGGCGGAAGAGCGTGTATCAATATAGCTAATCTTGGGAGAAAGCCATATATCCCGCTACATGCCTTTATTGTTGAGGATATGCTTGATTTAAATTTTTTAATGCGTGGCGAGATTATCTGGAATAAAGCTTCAAGTGGCAGTCCTTCTACTGCTTGGGGAACATGGCTATCTGCCAAAAATCCTATCTTGAGGGATATCCATGAATATATCCTGATTTTTTCTAAGGGTATGTTCACAAGGAAATATCCTCCTGATAGAAGAAGCACGATCTCCAAGGAGGAATTTCTTGAATTAACTAAAAGCGTCTGGACATTTGCCGCAGAACCTGCAACAAAAGTAGGGCATCCAGCACCTTTTCCGGTAGAATTACCTTACAGATTGATTCAACTTTACACTTTTGAGGGCGAAGTTGTTTTAGACCCATTTATAGGTAGTGGACAGACTGCAATCGCAGCACTAAAAACAAAGCGTCACTATGTTGGATATGACATAAACGAAGAGTATGTAAAATTGGCAGAAAGACGCATCAAAGAGTTTTCCTTAAATTTTAATGCTCCCAAGTTGTTTGAATTTGAAGGGAAAAAGGAAAGGGGCGATAAAAATGGCAAAGCGGCATATAACACAGCATAAAAGGTTCGTGCCTTATGGCACTCACCCAAATGCCGCCTTCGCCGGGCTTTGCTCAGTCCCTCCCTTTCGGGAGGGTTGGGTGGAACGGCTTGCGTGCCGAGCGGCACTTCGCCCAACAATAGCTTTACGGCTCCACGGAATCGGAGCGTAAACACAACCGATTCCGTTCCACCCAAACAGCGGTTCGCTCCGCTCACCGCCACTTCGCAAAGCCTGCCGTTAGGCGACATTTTGCTTGGCGTGTCACATTTATATAATCACAAGGAGATGAACTATACATGGTAATAGCTAAGTACGAAACAAGTTGGCAACACCTTTCAAAAGATCATGAAAAAATCGATAGTAAGCTATCCAAAATATTGGGTGATTATGCGACTGACCAGCTAGAACATCTTGCTTATGCAGTAATTGGAACGTTTGGTGTCGGAAAAACTCAATTTCTTTATAATATCCATAAATGTGCAAAGGATAAGGGACTGCTTCCTTTGTTCTTTATAGCAGAAGACTTATTCAGAGAGGCTATAAATGCGAATAACAAGATTATCACGCCCGGGGACATTTTTACTCTCGTTAAGGGAAAAGTTGAGAGACTCAAAGAGGCGTTATTCAGAAAAAATGGTGAGGGGGTAAGGAGAATTTTAGATCCTCGAGGGAAATTAGAAAATGATGCCCCAGAACTTGTAAACATAGTTGTAAAGGAATTTTCCAATTCCGATGTTGTGGCCTTAAAGGTGATATTGCTTATTGATGAATTAGAGGGACAATATGGAGTTCTTCAAACCAAGGTTCAAACAAAAGATAGGAGTCCACTAAGAGAGTGGCTAGAAGACAAAGATTATCTTAAGTTCTTAGCATTTGCCCCCGCAGGTGTTTATGAGCTCGGGGGGGCGGATAGAGATAGAGTAAAAAGGATTGTGTTACCGCCGACAGATATAAAATACATAAGAGAGAAACTCATTAGCCATGCTGGAAGAAGTAATGCATGCTGGTGGCTTTCCAGAGGGAAAGCAAGACAATTATTCAAAGCCTACGAAGTGCTCAAGGAGAAAGACAACATCACTATAGATTCTGCGGCAGCGTCTCGGATAATAAAAAGTGAACTGGACCAGATAGGTCAAGAGCCTACACAAGTACCGTCGGCTGTTACGAGCTCGATAAATCCTTCTAAGATTCCGTTTTTGCTCAATTTACAACCAATAACAGGAGAGAATGTAAAGCGGTATGTAATAGACACTAACAGCCTTGATACAGGAATACTAGCGGATAAATTGGTAGAAGCATTTAGCATGAATAGAGATAATGCTCTACTAATTTCAGAGTATTTTAAGAGAACTGTAAAAGCATTATCTGGGGAGAATTGGCTTACTTATATCGATGATAAAGACTTACCTGAATTATTTAAGCTAGTATTTGACCACATTCTTGAATACGAACTTGGAAGCCCGGAACTATCTGATAGATTGGGAGAGATGCTTAACCTGTATGAAAAAGTTAGTAAAGAAAATGCGGCACTCTACGGAATTGTTGGTAGACTCTGGGAACTGAAAGAAACAGATTTACAATTACCACTTACAGTAGAAGAGATAAGAAAAACTTTCCCATTCCCATCAATGAATCCGATTGTAAAAAACCATCTACCAGCAGATATGAGAAAGAAATGGGAAGGAAAGTCTCTCCCTATTTGGAAGTGGATAGAAGGGGATATTACAATTCTTTTCTTTGCCTCAAAAAGAGATTTTGCAAATTACTCTGAGACCGACGAGTTCATATCTAATGCTCTACCCGATGGTAAAGGCATCCTATGTGTTTTCTCAACCGGTGAAAAACCGAAAGACGAGAAACTTTTTCTTGCATGGCTAAAAGAAAATAAAAAACTTGAATTTGTTGAATTCCCACCATTGCTTACAGACTTTCTTCTTAGTGTAACGGGTGAAATTCAAGAAGGAATTCCGGGTGGCTTGCAATTGTATCTGAAAAATCTCAAAGAGAATAAAGGGGACATTCTTCTTTCAAGGAAATCGGAGATATATAGTGAGGCCATTAATGAGATTATACGTGGTTCTATTCCAAAACCTGATACCTTTTATAAAGGTGACCTCCCGGATACTGGAACTGTTTGGGGGAAAGGGCAAATGGATAGAGATATTGCCATAAATGGCCTTGCCCTTGCATTCGTAGATTTAACTCCACAAGAGAGACAACTCTTATCAGAAATAAGGGAACTATTTAGAAGTGGTAAAGAGGGAAGAGGAGCAGGCGATCTAAATACGCTAATGCCAAGAGGGGGATACATAGCACTGTCTGACGACCTTCTCCCTCGTTATGGGAAAAAGAAGGACTTAAAGGACTCAGAACCTGTAGGGAGACTTAAAAGATACTGGCGTGGTGAAGAAAGAAATAAACTGGTTGAGTTGTCCCGAATTCTTCCCCGAGAACATTTCTTAAAATTACACTCAGATGAAGATATGAATAGATTACTTGAGGCATTATGGAAAACTGTAAGAGTAGATTTTAATTTTAAAAACATAGAAACATCCATTCAAAAATTCGAGAGAGAGATTTTTCCTGCATTGAAGGATTGCTGGGAATTAGAACAAGAAGTGATTCGTAATTTTGGCGTAAGCGGAATTAATTTTGAAGACAAAGAGAAACTAGTAAAAGCCAAGGATGGGATTAACAAGATTTTGGAAATAGCCAAAGAAACCCTCAAAGACACAGGGAGCGCTGCTCCGCTGATTAAGTGTATTGTAAACACATTTATGAAGGCTGTCGAGGGAAATATCGAAAGGAATATTAGAAATCTTGCGTATTCCTCTGACAGTGTTAAAAGGGCCGTAGAGGAGTTAAAGAATGCGTCGGAAAACATAAAGAAAAATTTTTGGGAGTACCCCGAAGCAACTAAATTTATAGGAATTACAGAGGACGACATAAAAACAATAGTTTCAAAGCAAATGAGGATAGACGGAAGCCCCACTCTTCAGGCATTAGAAGCCAGCGTAAAAGAAAGGAAAGAATATTTAGAAGATGTCTCCAAAAATTTGAGCCTTTTGAATGAGAAGTTGAACAAATTAAAATATATCTTTAGTCAAATAAAGGAGGAGGCATGATTATGGAAGAAGATGTCAGAGAGGTAATTCAAAGAAAGATATGGACCATGGAAGAGCTGATTTCAAAGGTTAAGGAATTAACTACTAAAGCAAAGCACCTACCTGAAAGTGCGAAGAAGAATATTCCAGTGTTTTCTGATGATTGGTCAGAGGAGGGTGTAAAAAAATTTTTTGAGAAATTTAAAGAATCTGTAAGAGATCCTTTAAGACATAAAAATCGAAAGCTTTTGGAAGACAGGGGCATTCAAACTAAGAGCGTCCCAGAAGAGATATTTGACGATTCTACAAGCATCCAAGAAGTAGTGAGTTTGTTTGATAACCTCAAAGAATTTAATGAAACTATTACAACTTTACTTATCAAAGAAGAGATGTTGGTCGCATGGCTAAGAAAAAGTTCAGGTAGTGCTAAAGAAAATCTTCAAGAGATATTAGATGCCAAAGTTGGGTTTGAACGCATTTTTAATAGTCCTGTGGATGAAAAAATAAGAGTTGAGTTAATACGGAGATCTCTTGTGGATAGGAGTTTCATCGCTTCTGCCGACGACATTATTTCAAAGCTCAGACTCATTGTAGAGTATGGTATCTCTATTGAATATAAAGAGCCTTTCGATGATTTTAAAAATAACTTGGAAAACGTTTTTCAAAAATTGAAGAACCTCCAGGATGAATACAATACACCTAAGGAGGAGATAATCGCATTATTAAATGGAAAAACACTGCGCAATGCTGCTGAGCTATTGAATAAGAAACTTGTTGATTATTCCGAGAAAGAAAGAAGGTTGTTGGAAGAGTGGAATGTGTACTCTGCCGCCTTAAAATCAATTGGACAAGAATTACCAGAACCCCCTGTTAGATTTCAAGAATTAGAGGAAAAAGTCGAAAAACTTAAAAAAGAATGCATAAATACCTTAGGTCCTGAAGGATTGAACATGCTCCGTTTTCTAAAAGGAGATGGAGATTTTCCAGAGAAAGCGTCAAAAGGCGATATCAAGAAAACCTTAGAAATTCTTCGTCCTATGTTTGTGAAATTCTTGAAGGAGGGAGACTAAATGCCAGAAGTCAATGAGAAGAAAGTTTACAATGCTCTTTTGAAATACAAAGGAAGTGGGAAAATTGATATTGAGGGTAGTGATATTGGTTTATCCTTAAATCCAATTGACATTCATGGTATTGACAGTCCAGATTGTCTTTTATGGATGGATATTTCTTTAAAACTATTTGGGCATGATCTAAAACTAAAAATCCCTATACCTGTGGAGGCAGAAAAAGGAGGTATATACGGTGGTGCATTAGAGGATTTAAAGAAATTTGTGGAGAGAGGAAAATACCTTATCGAACTTCCTATGCTTGTAATAGCAGAGTCTGGATATGAAACAATAGAACAGAAAGAAAACTTTCCTGTGAGATTCACAATAAATCAGATTCCAATACGGCTCTTGGAGGAAAAATAAAATGTCGCCAAGCAAAACGCTTCGCCACTATCGTGGCTCGCCCTACGGGTCGCCTAACAGCGGACATACGGTTCGGGCTTACGCCCTCACCCAAATGCCTCGCTACGCTCGGCACTTCGTATGTTTGCAGCCGTTATATGAAATTCGGCTCGGCGGATTAACAATCGAAGGAAGATTTAAAAGTATTGAAAGGTTTACTGTATGATGTAAAGGAGACATTATGACAAATGAAATACAAAACTTCAAAGGGGAACGAATGCTTAAAAGAGCAGAGGAGTTAGATTCTTTTTGGGCGTATAATACAGAGGATTTACCCAAAGATAAACAGTTGCTCCTCCTTGATAATGTCCAATTTATTTACGAATTGGCATTGGCTCAACTCGAACTACAGTCTCTGGGAGCACATTTTGAAGTGACTAACGGGCTGAGAGAGTTCAAGTTAATAGAAACTAAAGATGAAGAAATGCTCAGAAAAAAATTAGCGTATTTCAAGTTCGTAAAGGGTAAACCCACCGACTATTTCCAGATTATACAAAAGAATAGAACACGCTCCGTCAATCAGTATCTTACACATTGGATCTATCCCTACAAAGGAAAATTTCATCCCCAGATGATTAGAGCACTTCTGAATGTTATTGGGCTTGACCAAGGCGATACTGTTCTTGATCCATTTATTGGAAGCGGCACTACTGCTGTTGAGGCCCAACTCTTAGGAATAAATTGCGTTGGTATAGATATATCTCCTTTGTGTATCCTTCAAAGTAAGGTAAAAACAGAATCAATCCATGTTCTGTCGCATATAAGAGAATGGAAAGAAGAGATAACAAAGAGGATAAGACCTTCCTTGTTCAATTTGGAAGGAAAAACTATTGATGACGCCATTAATTTAATTCCTGATGAGAAGGTAAAGAATTTCTACAAAATGGCAAAACTTGTAGCTATAAGCGATAATGCTAGGAGAGGGAGAGAGTTTTCCAATGCATTTTTAAAAAATTTAGAAGTGATGCTTTCTTCAGTCTCGGATTATGTCGAGATTGTGAAAAAACTTAACTTAAAATTAGGTGAAATGGATATCAAGACTGGTGACTCAAGGGCATTACCTTTGAATAATGAAAGCATTGACGGAATAGTTACTTCCCCACCATACTCAATTGCTTTGGACTATGTTTCAAACGATGCGCACGCTTTAAAAGAGTTGGGATATGACCTGTCGGAGATTAGAGAGGAATTTATTGGGGTGAGGGGTAAGGGTCAGAGAAGGGTTGATCTTTATAATGATGATATGAAAAAAAATCTGGAAGAAATGTTTAGAGTTCTCAAACCTAAAAAATATGCGGTTATAGTTATTGGAAATGCAACATATATGGGGGAGGAAGTAAAAACCGTTGAATTCACTATAAATTATGCAGAAAAGATTGGTTTTAAATTGGTCAAAAACATAGATAAAATAATCTTTGGGCTTTACAATGTGATGCAAAAAGAAAACATCTTAGTTTTCCAGAAGGTTTAAAAACATGACAAAAAACGAACAAGAAAAATACATAAAAGAATTAGAGAAAACCATATCTCAATTTCTTAAACCGCTTAAAAATATTCCTTTCAAGATTGCTATAAAAGCAATGTCTGGTTGTAATGTAATTCCATTCGACAAAGATAATCCAGACGATAAGCAATTATTGGAAGATGTAATTGCAGCTACGAAAATCGCAACAAAGAATGCCAATGAAAAAGGGATATTTACAAGACGAGAAAATGAAGTTGGAAACCATATCGAGCCCTTTATGATTGAGGCTTTGAATCAAATCGGACTTAATGCAGATAGACCAGAAACAAAGGAGGGGAAGAAAAAAGCTGTAGGTTATCCAGATATTTTCCTTAAAGACAGGAACGGAAGGCCAAATTACATAGAGTGCAAAACTTATAACGAAAGAAACTATCAGACAACACAGAGATCGTTTTATTTCTCACCCACAGAAAGACCAACTGATTTTAAAGTTATCTATGATGCATGGCATTTAGTCGTCAGCTTTAAAATCGAAAGAGCCGAGCGGGAAGGCAAAAGAGCGTTCATTCCAGTATATTGGAAAATTTTTAGCACCGATAGTTTAATTGGGCAGATAAAGCACGAGTTTAATTCTACAATAAACAAATGTATACAGATGATGCATTAATAGCAGAAGGTGGGATAAGCGAATAATTGACGAAAATACTGCCAAGCCGAACTCTGCAGACACCGTCGGTTTCATTGCCTCGCCTTCGGCTCGGTCATATAACAGGTGCGTATCCGCTGGGACTTCGCCCCGCCCTTCGGGACATTCACCTTTGGCGAACGTCGGATACGCCCCAGCCGTTAGGAGAAGAGGAGGGACGTTATTGAAAATATCCACTTTTTAATATATTAGGTGGCGATCTGTTTGATTACCTATACCAGCATCCTCATTCCAAATGTCCAGAATGGCATTCGATTCTGAGGGGATCACATTGGCCTTACTTCCCCATTGAATAACAGTCAGAGAAATTGTGTTCCTCACCATCGCATTATACATGGGGTTGGATGTAAACTTTGCTGAAAATGAAGGATAAAGAAGCTTCTCTTCAATGTCCTCAAAAAATTTTCTCTCCTCTAAAGGCTTTTTGAAAGCCATCTTGGAGAAGTATTCCTTTACCATTGGAAGAATCTGGTAGGGGGGTTCCCATTTTGTGACCGCCTCGAGGGCATGAACCAGTTTCACATTTGGATTTTCAGGACGAGGCATTGAGGCATGTCCTGAAGTTCCTCTGGCTTTCAATCGTAACTGAAATACCATCTTCTGCCCGCTCGAGATTTCATATCGGTCTGCAGTCCCCGATTCATTTAGAATAATATATCCACCTTCATTCAAGGCATATTCCGCTTCGCTCAAGGAGGGGATGTTATCTAAAGCCCACCGAATTCCCCAGTTTCCTCCTGCCTCCTCATCAGCGGTAGCAAGAAAGAGGATATCCCTCTCTAAACGACCCGAAGGGCAGAGTTCCACGTGCTTGCCCGTGGGTGAATGAGAGCGGCGGCGATAGGTTATAATTTATGGATGAAAACGCGATTTTCAGGACACAGCGTATATCGGACAGAATACCACATTGTTTGGATA
>JBBIRM010000114.1:0-4944 GCA_037441765.1 Deltaproteobacteria bacterium
TTAGAGTTTGATAATTTTTGATAATTATTGATGATTTGAATATGGGGATTTCTTATTTTGTTTTGTAGGAGGAGTAAATGTCTTGGAAATTGGCAGTTGTCCCTGAGCGTTGCTCTGGGTGTAAAATCTGTGAGTTAGTGTGTTCAGTTCATCGTTTTGGTGTTAACAATCCTAAGAAGAGCGCTATTCGAGTAATGGTGGTTTACCCCCATCCAATCATCCGTATGCCTATAGTCTGCCGGCAATGCAAAGTGGCAAAGTGTATGGAGAATTGCCCTACGGAGGCCATTCTTAGGAAAGATGGAATCGTTGATATCGACCCAGAAAGGTGTATCTCCTGTCAGCAGTGTGTGATCTCCTGCCCTTTTGGTGCGATCTTCCATCACGAGCAGATTGAGACCCCCTTTAAGTGAAACCTCTGTAATGGGCATCCCCAGTGTGTGGAGGCCTGCCCTAAGAATGCCCTACTCTTTTTACCAGAACATGTCTTGGGCCAGGCCCAGCGGATGAGCAGTTTATTGAAGTATGCCCATATGAAAGAAGTGGAATATGTTGAAAAAGGGGAAAGGAAAGTTCGTAGATATGCAGACATCGAAAAAGGAAAAGCGGAAGATTAAAGGCGGTTATTTCTGGAAGATCCTCTGGGTAGACCTTACTCGAGGAGAAATCAAGCCCATCGAATTTGATGAGGCCTTTGCCTTTAAGTATGTTGGAGGAAGAGGGTTTGGAGCAAAACTCCTCTGGGATCATCTCCAAGGAAAAAAGATCGACCCTCTTGGTCCAGAAAATCTTTTAGTCATCTCACCAGGTCCTCTGGCCGGCCTCTATCTCCCTGCCTCTGGAAAAACATCATTTGTCTCTATTTCTCCTCAAACTGGGATCTATGGCGATTCGAGCATGGGAGGATCCTTTGGCACCGAGCTTAGACAGGCAGGGATAGATGGTCTCGCTATTACTGGAAGGGCGGAAAATCTCTCCTATCTCTGGATAGATAACGGAGAGGTGAAAATCATTTCAAAAGAGAAACTTAAGGGAAAAGGGAGCCTTGAGACGGAAGGATTGATTAAGGAGGAGATTAAGGATGAATATATTAAGATAGCCACTATCGGTCCTGCAGGCGAGAATAGAGTAAGATTTGCCTGTGTGACCTCCGATTGGGGAAGAAATTCAGGGCGGACAGGCATTGGAACAGTGATGGGTTCAAAAAACCTGAAGGCAATTGCTGTTCGAGGTTCGAAAGATCTACCTGTCCATGACCTCCTGAGGCTTCGAAATGCCTCCGAGTCCTCATTCAGGAACCTCAGGGAGAATAAAAATTTTACCTTCTGGCAGGAGCAGGGGTTGATGTCTGTAATTGATTATGTAAACGAGGCAGGCGTGATGCCCACCTACAATTTTAAAGAAGGGGTCTTTGAACATGCTAAGAAGGTCAATGGCTATGAAATGCTTTCAAGATATAAGATTGGAGACTCCTCCTGCTTTGCCTGCCCGATGGCCTGCGGGAATATCTGCCTGGTGAAAGAAGGGAAATATCGAGGCACAGTGGTTGAGGGACCTGAATATGAAACCGCATGTATGTTTGGACCCAATGTGGGTGTCCAAAATTTTTCGGCCATTCTCAAGGCCAACCAACTCTGCGATGAACTTGGAATCGATACCATCTCTACAGGAAATCTGATCGGGGTGTTGATGGAGGCCCAAGAAAGTGGACTTCTCTCCGAAAAAGAACTGGATGGCCTTGCACTTCGATGGGGAGACGAGGAGGTCATCTTAGAGATTATTCACCGAATTGTCCATCGAAAAGGGATTGGAAATATCCTTGCAGAGGGGAGCCTCGGTCTCATTAAACAATGGCCTCAGCTACAGCCCATCATTTCTCATGTGAAGGGGCTGGAACAATCCGCCTACGATGCCCGGATTGCCATATCAATGGCCTTAGGATATGGCACCTCGGACATTGGAGCCCATCACACCCGTGCATGGACGATTGCCAAAGAACTGGAGATGGGAATGGATTGGCCCCTTGAAAAAAAGGCTGATTTAGTAATCTATCACCAAACCCTCAGGCCCCTGTTTGATATGTTAGGGGTATGCAGGCTACCCTGGATTGAACTCGGCTTTGATGAAAATCAATATGCAGAATTTTACTCCGCTGTGACAGGTGTGGAAACCACTCTTAACGAACTCCTCCAACGCTCTAAGGACATCTATGACCTCACCAGGGCGATCAATATGCGATTTGGCATCTCCCGTAAGGATGACTATCCACCAGAAAGGGTCTTCAACTTACCCATGACCGAAGGACCCCATGCAGGAAAGATCCTAAAAAGAGAGGATTATGAGAAGATCCTTGACATCTATTATCAAAAACGGGGGTGGAATAAAGATGGATTGGTGGATGAAAAGAAGATTGAATTTTTTAATGACCCACTGATCAAAACATATTAATTAACAAGGATTCACGAGAAGGATGAAAACAGAAATTGAACCCATTGTTGTTCTGGTAACCTGTGGATCAGAAGAGGAGGCACTCCAAATCGCCAATTCCCTTGTCAATGAGCATCTGGCTGCCTGTGTAAACCTTATATTCCCCATTCGCTCTATCTATCGATGGGAGGGAAAGGTGTGGGACGAAAGGGAATGGCTTCTTCTTATTAAGACACAAAAACAGAGGTTTGAGCAGTTAGAAAAGAAGATTAAATCCCTCCATTCCTATACCAATCCTGAAATCATCGCACTTCCTATTGCTCAAGGCTCCCTTGCCTATCTTGATTGGATCAGAGAAAACACATCTCTTACCCTTGAACCCTCGACCCCTTGACCGCCTTATTAATTAAGGTTTGGTTTCTTAAGATGAAAATCCGTTTGTTGCTCAAAGGTGTAGGCGACCCTGAGAAGAATCCCCTCCTCAAAAGGTCTTCCAATAATCTGGAGACCAATGGGCAGGTTTTCTTTACTGAACCCACAGGGAATGGAGATAGCAGGAATTCCTGCAAGATTCACAGGAATCGTGTGGATATCTGAAAGATACATCTGGAGAGGGTCCTCTACCTTCTCTCCAATCCCAAAGGCAGGGGTTGGTGAGGTAGGGGTCATGATCACATCGACCTCTTTAAAGGCCTCTTCAAAATCTTTTCTCATCAATGTTCTCACCTGAGAGGCCTTTCTATAGTAGGCATCGTAGTAGCCTGCTGAAAGGACATAGGTTCCGAGGATAATCCTCCGTTTCACTTCCTTACCAAATCCCATGGCTCTTGTCTGGGTATACATCTCCATCAGATCCCGATATCGGTCTGAGCGGAAACCATATTTTACGCCATCGTATCGAGCAAGGTTGGAACTGGCCTCTGCAGTGGCGATGATATAATAGATGGCTACCGCATATTCAGTATGGGGTAAGGATATATGCTTGATCTCAGCACCCCATTCGGCAAACAATCCTATTGCCTCTCTGACCGACCTCTCCACATCAGGGTGAAGACCCTCAATGAAATATTCATCAGGAATACCAATTCTAATCCCCTTGACATCCTTGATCAAAAAATTTTTAAAATCCGGGACCTCTATATTCACAGAAGTGGAATCAAAAGGATCATAGCCACTGATCACATTTAGAAGGATGGCACAATCCATCACATCTTTGGTAATCGGGCCAATCTGGTCCAGAGAGGAGGCAAAGGCCACCAATCCATATCTCGAAACTCTTCCATAAGTGGGTTTTAACCCAACTACCCCACAACAGGATGCAGGCTGTCTGATGGAGCCTCCTGTATCTGTTCCAAGGGCAGCAATGCATTCGTCTGCTGAAACGGCCGCTGCTGATCCTCCACTTGAGCCCCCTGGCACCCGATTAAGGTCCCAGGGGTTATGGGTGATTTGAAATCCTGAATTCTCAGTTGAAGAGCCCATAGCAAATTCATCCATATTGAGTTTTCCCAAAAATACAGCCTCAGCCTCCCTCAATTTTTTTACCACGGTTGCGTCATAGAAGGGGACATAATTGGCGAGGATCTTAGAGGCACATGTTGTCCTCACCCCTTTTGTGCATAGGATATCCTTAAGGCCGATAGGAATACCAGCAAGATCTCCAATAGGCTCTCCTTTAAAAATTTTGCGGTCTACTTTTTCAGCCTGAGCCAAGGCCTCTTCTTCAGTTAAATGGAGATAGGCCTTGACCTTTCCCTCCACCTCTCTGATCCTGCCAAAAATAGACTCCGTAGCCTCTCTTGATGTCACCTCCCCCTTGACCAGGAGGTCATGAAGTTGATGAATTGTCAATGAATAAATTTCCATCTTCGTAACGCCTCACTCATCCGGGGAATCGGGTAGGGATGTCGGAGAAAATCTTATAGCGGAAACCCTTAGATTGCTCCCTGTCTGGGGACAGGCTCCCGGCCCAATCTTATTCAATAATTCGAGGAACTCTAAAATGACCGTCTTCCTCTTCCGGTGCGATTCCTAAGACTTCCTCTTGAGAAGAGGAAATCCGAATTTCATCCTCACGAAAAACATTGAAGACAGGAGTGGTATGGGAGGTGGGTTCCACCTCAGATGTATCGACTCGGTTCAGTTGTTCCATGTATTCGAGAACCTTTCCTAACTGTCTACGAAAGGCCTCCCTCTCCTCCTCCGACAACTCAATTCGGGCCAGTCTTGCAACCTTCTCAATATCCATTTCCATTGGATGCTCCTACTTTTCTTACGCCATTATCTTCTTAATCTTTTCCAGCCCCTCTTCCAATTTCTTCCGATGAATCAAAAAGGCCTCAGCCTTTTCCCTTACTTCCTGAATCACCTCAGGAGGGGCCTTAGAGAGAAACTGCTCATTAGAGAGTTTCTTCACCACCAAGGCACTCTCCTTCTCAATCTTTACAATCTCTTTCTGAAGTCGCCTTACCTCCTCCTCCATTCTTGAACGATCAAGGGGAACAAAGATTTCTACAT
>JBBIRM010000114.1:4954-9023 GCA_037441765.1 Deltaproteobacteria bacterium
CGAACCACCGCAAACGCAAAATAAGCAGGCTTCTCAATTTCTTCACTTACCTTTAATCCCTTAACTTTTGCCAGAATTTGAATGAATAACTGGTTCCTTTCAATCCTATCCTTTATCTCTTCTGATTTAATTCGGAAGAAGACATCGATCATCTCTCCTAAGGGAAGATTCATCTCACCCCGGATATTGCGAATCGCGGTTATAAGGTCGATGATGAGCCCCATCTCTTTTTCTACCTCTTCGTCGTCAAAAGACTCATCCGGCTTTGGAAATCCGGCCTTCATTACTGACCCATTGGACCTATCTAATGGAAGTCTCTGCCATATCTCTTCGGTGATGAAGGGCATGAAAGGATGAAGCAATCGCAAGGTGGCCTCCAGAACCTCAAGAAGCATCTCCTGTGTAAGCCTCTTTGCTCTTTCGTCATGATCCTGGTAGAGGTAGGGCTTGATCAACTCTAAATACCAATCGCAGAATTCATGCCAGATAAACTGGTAGAGGGTATGCGAGGCTTCGTTAAACTTATACTCCTCCAATGAAGCCTGAACTTGACGAATCGCCTGGTTCAATCTTCCCCTGATCCACCTATCTGGAAGGCTATATTCCTTTGGATTGCGGTCCTCCTTTGGAAACAATTTAAAATCTTTCAGATTCATCAGGGCAAACCGTGAGGCATTCCAGACCTTATTGGCAAAATGTCGGTATCCCTCTGTCCTTGATTCTGATAATTTCAAGTCACTCCCAGGCATGGTCAGGGAGGCTAAAGTAAAACGAAGCGCATCTGCTCCATATCTTTCGATTAAATCGATAGGGTCAACCACATTCCCGCGAGTCTTTGAATATTTCTCTCCCCTTTCATCCCTTACCAAACCATGGATATAGACATCCCGAAATGGGACATCTCCCATGAATTTCAATCCCATCATCATCATCCTGGCCACCCAGAAAAATAGGATATCAAACCCTGTAACCAGGACCGATGTTGGATAAAATTTTTTTAGTTCGGGTGTCTCCTCAGGCCAACCCATGGTTGAGAAAGGCCAGAGGGCAGAACTGAACCAAGTATCCAGGACATCGGTCTCAGGGGTTAAAAGGTTGGAAGCGCATTTAGAACAAGAACGAGGCTCTTCTTTGGAAACGATGACTTCACCACAAGAGTCACAATACCATGCAGGGATGCGATGACCCCACCAGATCTGCCTTGAGATACACCAATCTCTGATGTTCTCCATCCATTCAAAGTAGGTCTTCTCCCAAATCTTGGGGATAATACGTGTCCTTCCTTTCCGAACCGCCTCGATGGCTTCCTTAGCCAGTGGTTTGGTTCTAACAAACCATTGAAGGGAAAGGTTTGGCTCAACAATCGTCTTGCACCTATAACAGTGTCCCACCATGTGATGGTAATCCTCAACCTTTAATAGAAGCCCCTCTTTTTCGAAATCCTCAACAATCTGTCTCCGACATTCGAAACGATCCATTCCTCGATATCGACCTGCATTCTCATTCGTTCGGCCTTCTTCATCAATCACCTTAACTTGCGGAAGACCATGTTTCAGTCCGATCTCAAAATCATTGAAATCATGGGCAGGCGTAATCTTAAGGGCCCCTGTCCCAAACTCGATATCTACATAAGGATCCCCTATCACAGGAATCTCCCGTTGGACAACGGGAAGGATGATCTTCTTCCCAATCAATCCCTTATAGCGGTTGTCACCTGGATTGACTGCCACAGCGGTATCACCCATCATTGTCTCTGGACGAGTGGTGGCAACCACCAAGAAACTGTCCTCCTCTTTAAAGGGATATTTGAGATAGTAGAGTTTTCCCAACACTTCTTCATGCTCGACCTCCAAGTCAGAAAGGGCAGTCTGACATCTGGGGCACCAATTGATGATATAGTTGCTACGATAAATCAAACCCTCGTTATAGAGGCGAATGAATACTTCTTTCACTGCTTCCGAGAGGCCCTCATCCATGGTGAACCGCTCACGGCTCCAATCACAGGAGGCCCCTAATTTTTTTAACTGATTTATGATGGTTCCTCCTGATTGCTCTTTCCATTTCCACACCCTCTCGATAAACTTCTCTCTTCCCAAGGAACGCCGGTCCAGTCCTTCTTCCATCAATTGTTTTTCAACAACGTTCTGTGTAGCGATCCCAGCATGGTCAGTCCCTGGCATCCAGAGGACATTATATCCCTGCATCCTTTTATAACGAATGAGAATATCCTGGAGGGTATTGTTCAATGCATGTCCGATGTGAAGGACACCTATCACATTAGGAGGTGGGATGACAATGGAGTAGGAGGGAAGGGATGAGTTTTCATCTGCCCTGAAGTAATTATGTTCCAACCAATATTGATACCATTTCTCTTCCACTTTACGTGGGTCATAAGATTTGTCCAGAATTGTTGTGGCCATCTCTGCAACTATTCTCCTCCTTAATCCTTTTCCCCTTTCTGAAGTCTTTTGATTTCCTCTTGAATTGCCTTTTCAGCAAGGTCTGGTACCACTTCCTTAACCATCTTTTCTATTCGATCTATGGTGAGATTCAACATGTTCTGAGTAATCTCAGGAAGAATCTTAATAATAAAATCCTCCATCATGTCCCGAACTCCCTGGGCAATGACCTCTGCCATCTTTTTATCCACCATCGCCATAAGAGGTCGGCCCTGCTCTTCTCTGAGGCTTGGCCATTCAACCTCTATGGGTTTCTCAACCCTTTCCCTTTCAAGGGGGACTTCCCTGGGGGCCATCTCTTCAAAAGGAGCCTCTGTTGTTTGAATCTCTTCTTGCCTTCGCTCTTCAAACCTTTCCTTTGTTGCCTCTTCAAGGGGGCTTACCTCTTCCTCCCCCAATATTTCCTCAAGAAGTTCCTCTGGGAATTCCTCTTCTGGAAGTTCCTCGAGACGTTCCTCCTCAATTCCTATTGCCTCAATGACTCCTCGGGAGGGAGGCTCTGCCTTTGGCTCCTCCATGAGGAATGGAGGAAATTCCTGTTCAACCTGAAATCCCTGCTCCATTAAAGGTGTCTCTGTGATTTCACTGCTAAGTGCTTTTTCAAAATCTTCTAATTCCATATATTTTTCTTCAACCTTCTCTTCGGTGGGAGGACCTTCTACAACTTTTGGTTCTTCCTCCTTAGGCCATTCCTTTTTAATGTAGGGTTTTAATTTCTCCACTTTATCGAGTATCTCTTGAAGTTCAATCTTTTCAAATATCTCCTCCTCTGGTCCAGCCTCTTTTGGGATTTTACCCAATTCAAGATCAAACACTTCTGTCTTCTCCTCCTCTTTTGGAAAGAGGTCTAATCCCCTATCAGGGGGTTTTTCTTCTTCTCCAATCGTATCCCAAGTCTCGAAGGTAGCCACCTCTCCTAAGGCTTCTGTCTTGGTAGGTGAAACAAACTCATGAATGCTTACTTTCGTCTCCGGTTCTTCAACAACGTCAACCAGCTCGATGATCTCCTCTCCTTCCTCATCCAATCCCCCTAATAAAATCTCCTCTTCTTTTTCTAAAGAGGGTTCTCGAATATCTGCAAAAGATTTCCACTCCTCTTTTTCTTCAGAAATCTCTTTCTCCTTCATCCTCATGGCCTCCTCTTCCATCAGTTGATCTACCAGATTAAGCACTTCGTCTTCACGAAGTGGTTTGGACAAGACCCCATCAACCTTGACTCGTCTTCGATCTTTTTCTGATACATCTTCAAATAGGCTGGCTACGAGGATGAATGGGATATGTTTCGATTCAGGGTCTGTTTTAAGAGTCTCACATAGGTCAAGCCCATTTTGATCCCCAAGGTCTACCTCAGAGATTATTAAGTCCGGTTTGAAAAGTTTTGTGCGAAGTAGGACATCCTCCCCTCTTTCCGAAAAAACGAGACGGTAATCGGTTAATTCAAAGATTCTCTGGTACTCTTCCTGGTTTGATTTATCCGTCACCGCAACTAATATCTCTTTGGCCATCCTAAGGGCTCCACTAAGGTTGCGAAAAATAGGGGTTTTCCCACTCGTTTTAAAACTTTTTATCACACATAATTACCCTTGTCAAGAAAATGAAGTGAGACTGTG
>JBBIRM010000115.1:0-8953 GCA_037441765.1 Deltaproteobacteria bacterium
GTTGATGTATATCAGCCTGAAGATATGCAATCCGAATGGGTTGTGCCTGGGCCATCCCAATGAGGCACAACCAAAAAACCAATAATAAAAATATTAACTTCTTCATAGAGAATCCCCAACCAAAATCAATCCTGCAAAAGGAAGGCTCAGTTCTCTTCCGATGGTTCTTTCTCAGTTGTTCGAGTCGAAGGGAGACCCATCGCTAAGGCCACCAATTCCACGAGGTCTCTCATCCTAATTGGAGAATTCAAGGTGACGATTTCTTTTTGAAGCCCCTGATAACAGAAAGGACAGGTGGAGATAAGATCTGTCGCCCCTGTTCGTTCAGCATCTCGAACTCTCTCTTGGGTCATCTTTTGCTGGATATCAGGATAGCCTGACTTCAATCCTCCCCCCGCTCCACAACATCTGGAATTTTCTCTAACCCTTTCCATCTCAACAAATTCAACTCCTGCCTCTGAAAGAGCCTGAAGCACCTTTCTTGGATCATCAAATTCCCCACAGGCCCTTCCCATATGGCATGGGTCATGGTAGGTGACTTTTAGATTCAATTTTTTATTAAACTTTATCTTTCCCTCTTCAATCAGCCTCCTAAGAAGGGTGGCAAAGGGGATTACCTCAAAATGGAGTTCTCCAATTTTTGGATAATCCTGCTTTATCGTCTTGAAACAACCTGCACAAGAGGTGACCAACGTCTTGATGCCAAGTTCGTTAAACATCCTAATATTTTCCGAGGCAATCCGCTCAAATTCTTTATCCCCCATTCTTAAGAGGACGCTTCCGCAACATTTCTCCTGGTTGGCCAAAAATCCCCAATTCATTTCAAGTGTGTTTAAGATATTGGTAGTGTTGATTGCGATCTCCCTTAAATTGGCATCAAAGGATGCAGTACAACCAACAAAATAGAGGATTTCTGCACCCTTTTTGATCTCTTTTGGTGGTGCAATCAAGGTCTTCTCTTTTTTCCCAGCCCTCGCCCAGTGGGCTCGACTCGATCGAGGCTGACCCCAGGGATTATCATAGGCCTTCGTGTTTTTTATTAAAGGAATCTGATTTTCCAGTGGCCCGAAACCCAGCTCCACCATTGTCCGCCTGATTTTTTCCCAAAGTTCTACAGTATCAATCCTTGATGGACAGACGATGTGGCATTGACCACAGGTACTACATTCATAAAGGCTCTTGACAAAATCCCTTATCGACTCAGGATCAACAGGATTACAGTCAAAGAACATAGCATTTGGCCCATATTGGACTTTTACCATTTCTCTGAAATCAGCGATTTTTTTCCTTGGGGTGATTTTCTCTCTCTGATCCTGAAGATAGACTGGACACCAAATAACACATTCCCCGCAATCCGTGCAGGCATCCAGTTCCATCAATCGGAGTCTGTCGAGTTGGGAAAGTGGAATTTTTGGAAGGTCCATGGAGTTAAGAATCCTTCTCTTTGCTTGAATGCTCCATATGATCAACCCTAAAAAGATCCAGAAACCTCCAAGAAAAAGGAGTCTTGGAATGGTGTAACGGATGGGCCGAGTATCTGGAAGCGTCGCCACATAGTCCAATACCTGATCGATCTGTGCCTCTGTCAATTTTTCCTTGAAGGCAGGCTGGGAGAGAGTGGATTCCGTTCCCTCCACCTTTGAACCCTTTAAGATAAATTCTTTAATGGTCTTCCGATTGAGGACATCACCAAATCTGTCCGTTGTCAAGGCAAGTTTGATCGCCCCCGTATTCAGTGAAGGGATGATCCGGCTGGCAGGATTTTTAGCCCCAAAATTTCCCTGCCCTCCCCTTCCAGATTCCCCATGACAACGGAGACAGTGTTCACGGTAAATCTTTTCACCAGGGGAAATCTCCAATTTTTCTTCTGCCAGAATCTCCCTGTCCAAAAAAACAGTATAAACCCCCGTCCATAAAATGAGAAAAATGATAGTCTGAAGAAGAGGCCAATCCCTTATAGATTTCATTTCTTTTACTCTCCTAAAACAGCCCAAATGCTCAATATAAATATGAAGACGAGAGCAAGCGTGCCCCCCAAAATAAACCAACGGTGGTCATAAAATGTATGGATTTCCTTGGTATCCATAAATGGAAGAAGGATCAATATGGCTAATAGAACAAAGGGGATGAGGACTCCAATTACAGGAGGAACCAATTTCATGATTTGGAATAGCCAGAGGAAATACCATTCTGGGTTTATGGTGGAAGGGGTTACCAAGGGGTTTGCTTCCTCCTCGTACCCAATAGGCAAAAGAACGGAAAGGGTGACGACCAATCCAATAAGAAATAAAAAGACGATCATCTCTGTAAAAAATTGGTCAGGATAGAAAGTGGGTTTTCTCTTCATTTCACTCATTGATATCCCTCTAAAAAGGAGTTTTAACCCCCTGGCGTCGGATCATGATAAAATGGGCTAAGAGGAAACCAATGAGAAACAAAGGCAGAACGATAACATGGGAGATAAAGAAACGGGTGATCGTCGGTTGTTTCACACCATATCCTCCCTGAAGAAAGATCATCAGATATTCTCCAATTAGGGGGAGTTCACTTGCCATGCCCGTTCCGATGCGGGTCGCCCAGTATCCCCTTTGATCCCAGGTCAATAAGTATCCTGTAAAAGAAAAGGCAAAACATATCAATAGGAGAAATACTCCACTAACCCAGGTCATTTCACGAGGCGGTTTATAGGCCCCTCGAAAGAAGACGATCACCATATGGACTACCACCGTGATGATGATCAGATAACTGGCATAATGATGAATCCCTCTGACCAACCACCCCAGATAGACCTGGTCAGTGATGAACACAATGCTCTGGAAGGCACCTTTGACTGTAGGTTGATAGTAGTAGGCGAGAAAGATGCCAGTGACCAGTTCGATCACGATGAGCGCAAAGCTCATCCCGCCCCAGCAAAACCTTATCTTCTTTTTATACTCGGTAATCTCTGTATCCAAAATGGGACTTAACCATTTCCTAAGATTCCATCGCTCCTCAGCCCATTGGGAAAGTCTTGATTTCCAATCAGCCATCCTTAAACCCCACTGATCATGGTGATCCTGAACCAAGAAGGATATTCCGGAAGTTTCTCTTCAATAAGTTTTGCAGAGACCATCTCCCCTTCCACCTTTATCTCCATTGGAAGCAGTTTGTAAGGTTTCGCTGGCCCTTTTAGACATTTTCCGGCTTCATCAAAGATGGCATCATGACATGGGCAAACAAATTGTCTCTTCTTCTCATCCCATATCACAATACACCCCAGATGAGGACAGATCGTAGAAAATGAGAGGATGCCTCTGGCATCCCTGATTAAGATGATCGGCAATCCGAAATAGGTTTTTATTAAACTATTCTCTTTGAATTCAGAGAGGCTTCCTACAACCTGCCACCCCCCCACCTTTTTTAATGCGCTTCGCGGTGGGGTCAGAAAGGCAATGATGGATGAAAGGATAGCTCCCAATCCAAAGAGCCCAAGAAAGGCGGTCAAGAACCTCAACAATTTTCTTCGAGAAACAGAAGGTTTAGGACTTTCTTCTACGAGTATGGTTTTTTCTTCTTCCATATTATCTTTCCTCTCTCTACCTTCTTGAAAACGTTGTGGTCACAGGGCAAGTCATGATATGGGCAAATTTACTATAGGGAATATAAGCAATAAAAGCAAAGGCGAGAAGAAAATGGAGATTCCATAGATAAAAGTGGAAAGTCGTCCAATTCAAGGGTAGATGACGAAACAGAAGAGCAAGGGTAAATCCAACAAAAGATGCACTATGCTTCAGAGAAAAAGGAAGAACCGCAATCCTGAAGGCTTCCAATAAAAAACCTGTTACCACAATCAAAAAGATGAAGAGCAAAGCGATATGATCCCTTATCTCTGTCTTCAATTGGGGCTGTTTCAAAACATATCTTCTCAGGGCGGAAAGGATGACGCCCACCAAAATGCTAAGTCCTAAAAAGTCCATCAGAAAATCCAAAATCTTTCCTCCCAACGAGGGAATCCCAAAGGTTCTCACCTGTGCAATGATCACATATCCATAAATAAAAAGCATGAGAATAAATAGGATGGAAAAACCCATCGATAGCGTCATATAATTTGCCCAGCGAAGGGGATTCAATCGCAGGATCCCCCTCTGCAAGAAGGCATCGTAAAATAGAACCTTTAAGATAGGAATCTTCTTTCTTCTCCAATTACTCTCCCTTCTCCCCCTTCGCCAGATCAATATTTTTGAAATCACCCCATATGAAAAAATCATAGTGGCGACTACAGCAGAGATCCACATAAATACCCATTTATAAAGATTCTCCGCTTCATAAAAACTCTTTCCAGGATAGGCATGGTCGACATGGCAATGGGCACACAATTTTTTAGGTTCTTTCTTAAACTCCTTGACGTATTCCACGGTAGCAAAGCAGAAGGGTTCAAATTGGGTCAGAAAATATATAGAGAAGATAAGGGATAAAACCCACACCCTCTTTCGGATCATAATCACGCTCCTAAGGAAACTTCTAATGGCTTTTTAGGGATAAGAGTGACTGAAAATAAAGATTTAAAAAAAAATAAGATAACAATTTTAAATTTTCAAATAGACCTTTAGCGAGGAATGTCGTCTCTTCCCCTTCTCTGATCCCCCTTCGGATCATCTGGATGTTACGAGGAAGGGATTTAGAAATTTCAATACATTGCCTGAGCCTCGCTCCATCCATCTCCAGTTCTGAAAGTGTTTCAATTTTTCTAACCTTATCCCAGAGAAAATTAAGAAAGACACTTATCTTTTCAGATTGGTAAAGTTTATTTCCAATCAACCACTCAATGTTAAAATCACTCATCCCCGAGGCTTGAATCCTCGCATTGCTCAGCCCTCTCTTTAAATCCTTAAGATACCCTTTTAAGGAATCTCCCCTGATGAGTTCTTTCTCTTCATAAAAAAAATTTTTTCCCATCTGTCTCCCTTTCTTTAAGTGTTTAAAGATCTTCTCCTTGAGGTAGAGATTGCACAGGGGGTAATGGGGATGTTCAAAGTGAGGGCCAAAGATATAGATCTCCCCATCGCCCATTGACTTTTTACCTACCGCGATCTTTCCGATTAGGGTTTTTACCGCAAGGTCTTCTCTGACAAGAAACTTTGTCTTTTGAGTGAAGCCCTTATAGGTGGCGATGGGTTCGATATCCTCAGAGGGCAAAATCGATGGCCCACCGTAAAGTGGAGCAACGATCTCTTCTCCCCTATTGCCCAAAGACCCATTTATCATCTTTAAAACGACTTCCTCTCTGACCACATGGTAGATAAAATCATCACCATAGGAACTACAGGAACTCCTCTCCAACAAAGAGCGTTCTTCTTCAGAAAGTCTCCGGGAGATGTTCGAAATCTTGACATCGATAAAATTGAACCAATTGAGGTATGGCATTGATGATCTTAGCGGGAGGTAGGCACCTGCACAAGTTCCGATATAGAGTCCTCCCTGTGTTATAAAACTTCTCAGTCTATCTGCCCCTTTTTCACCCAACCCCTCTGCAATGGCAAAGGTATCACCCCCTGACATCAATAAGACATGTACCCCCTCCAAACCCCTCTCAACTATATCCTTCTCGGTTAAGAAAACCACATCGTAACAACCCATTCTGTCAAGAATTTCAGCAAACCATAGCCATGAATGAGACGCCCCCTTCCCAGAATAGATGCCTATTTGAGGCTGAAAGTTAAATGAGGAGGAATGATTGTGTTTAGAAGGAGGCAATGGAATCATTTTGAGAAATCATTTGGTAATGTCTGCAATCACCTTTTCCAATGTCTCTGATGTGAATTCCAAACCCGTCCCGATACTGGCAAGTTCCAGCAACCTCTCCTCACTCAATTCAGGGGATAGTTGAATAAAGATAGGATGGATCCCGAATATATAGGCGACAGCCTGTCTCCTCTCCCATTCGTCCGGAGAAAGACCAAAATTGGGCGTCCAGGGGCTGAACCTTCCCTTCCTGACACTTTCCAATGTTCCCTTTAGAGTTGGAATTGACTTCTTAATCTCTTCGGGCTTTTTTCTTCCTGCCTTTTGATTCAACTCCAAAACAGCATTTGCATCTATCCCATATCTTGCACAGTCCCTTAACAATTCACAGGTATCCTGGGCAGAGAGACCTAATTTCTTAAACCCGAGAAGGGCATAAATATCTGTAATGAGAAAACCAGGCTCGTTCTTTTTACTCTCTTTTAAAAGTTTGGGCTCTTCGTCAAGAAACACAAATGTATTGGTAGGAAAAGGGGTATTGAAACAGGAGCGATGGCTGTGCACGATGGGTTCAAGCCACTTCTGGACGTCTTCTCCAAGAGTAGCCGACATCTCCCCAATACCCTTCTTTATGGCAAAGGGTCCTTTCTTCACCTCAAAAAGGAGTTTTTTACATTTTTCAACGAACCCATCAGGGTCTGAAATCTCAAGTAAGCTCAATCCCCTTAAAGCAATCAATTTCAGGTTCTTTTGGCCAAACAATTTTCCAAATCCCCACCGATCTCCACTTTGCCAGTAGTTGATTTGAACCTGTGCAAAGGGAGACAATGTCTCCCCTGCCTTTCCTATCACCAAAACTTGGATCAGGAGATCTCCCATGGCCTCCCTTATCCAATCGGTTGAGGCCCAGACATCTTTACCCCAAACCTCACCGGCATCACTAAGATCTGCAATGCCATCATGAACCCACAGATAAACAGGTCTGGAGGAATTTCCCTTAATGACAAGGTAATCAAACCCTGAGTATTTCAACTCCATCCCTGCATAAAGTGTTAATGGGGCATGGCAGAGATTTTCGGTCAAAGGGCTTTTTGCTGTTATGATGCTTAAAGCCGAGGCCGGGACAAGTGTCCCCGTTAACAATCCTGTTCCTAAGACAATGGGATCCTCATCCTTATATTTTTCATAAAGGGTATGGGTGATTCCCACCCCACCGATCCGCTCTCTTACCAAATCTTCATCCAGCCCTTCTTCAGTGATTTTGGATGTGGCCAAGTCTACGATTGCTATTTTATTTGATGCCAAATATTCCATATCCGGTCTCTCCTTTATTCCAGATAGATTGCATCTACTGGACAAAATTGAAGGCAGAGGGGCCCTTCCTCTCGGTCAGAACATAGGTCACAGGGTTGACGTAGCAGTAAGGGTTTTGCAGAGGCATCTTCTTTTTCCCTTCCCTCTCCCACTGCCCCGAGCTTTCTAATTTCTAACCCCTCAGGTCTGACAATAATGAGGTTTTCCTCCTCCTTCACCACCACTGCAAAATAATCCTTCTTCTCCCTTCCACGGGTAACCATGATACAAGAGGAAAGGAAGGCAAAACCATCATCCCGATGATATCCACAGGCCACTTCACAAGCCATACACAAAACACATTTTTTTTGATCGATCCTTATCCCCATATTGATTCTCCTTATATCTTAAAAAGCCTTTAAGATGTTTCTTCCCTTTTCCTCCATAAAAATCGGTTAGGATTATAATTGCTTAATACTGAAAAGTCAAAGCGATTTCTTTTATCTCTTTTCAATAAGAATTTGGACCATTGTGATTACCTCTGGCCTATCCCATTTTCTCGGCCCAATTGCTTTTCCCAAAATGAGACCCCTCTTGTCAATGATGAAGGTTGTTGGAATGGCCCTCACCTTGTAAAGGTCAAGCGTTCTACCCTTAGGGTCAAGTAAGACCGGAAAGGTGTAACCCTTATTTTCCACAAATCCCTTTACCTTCTCTTTTTCTTCAAAATCGACAGAGACCGCAAGCAGGGTAAAATCCTTCCTGTCAAATCTTTGATAAAGGCTCTCCATTGAAGGCATTTCCTCTTTGCAGGGACTGCACCAGGTAGCCCAAAAATTTAGAAGGACCACCTTTCCTTTAAGACCTCTCAACTGGATAGTTTTACCCTCTAAATTTTCAAGACGTAATTCAGGGGCCCTCTGAAGCTGATTGAGAGGCTGAATCTTAGTCTTTTCAAAAAGTTCCTCCACCTTGCTCTGAGCAGAGGCGCAAAATGAAAAACCAACAAAGGTAAAGAAAAGAAGATAGGCGATTTTTTTAACCATCCCTTTGCAACCTTTTCCCGTCTTTTCTATAACATCACTCATTGCAATATTTCAATGATTTTTCCCAAGGAATTGGAATCCTATTGTCTATGAGAAAAAATTTTTTTATAATTTATTTAATGCGTGAGTCAGGATTTGAAGAGTTTGAGGCAACCTCCCTTTATTGTCCAATGTGTAAGGCAGCTGTCCCTGTTAGAAAAAGATTGCTTCTAGTCTTACCTGAGGGCGATGAGTATGAATATCTCTGTGCCTACTGTTCCTCTTCAGTAGGTACAAAAATTGACAAGAACGCTCCTCAAATTGAGTTGGTTGTCAAACCATAAATCCATTTTCACCCTACCCTCTTACAGTCCTTTACTTTTTTTTGATTCACTCACTCCCTTGCATCTCACCACTAAATTTGTTTTAATCAAAACCATCGGGAGGAGAATTTGAAGACAGGTAAATTAGAAATCAGACTCTTAAAAAGGCTTTTGGATAAATATGCAATTGTCGATTCGAGGGTCGTGGTCGGCCCCAGGATTGGTGAAGATGCAGCAGTCATCTCCTTGGGGAAGGGTTCGGATCACTATTGGGTTCTCACTTCTGACCCGATTACCTTTACAATTGAAGAGATTGGTTATTATGGAGTTGTCGTCAATATGAACGATCTTGCCACCAGAGGTGCCCTTCCGAAATGGTTTCTGGTCACCCTCCTCTTGCCAGAAGAAATAGAACCGAAGGGGATTGAAAAAATCTTTCGCCAGATTTATCGAACCTGTCAGAAATTCCATATCGCCTTTATTGGTGGACATACAGAGATTGCACCTGGAGTAGATAAACCCATCCTCTCAGGTCATATGGTTGGAGAGGTTAAGAAGGATAAACTGGTGAGAACAAGTGGGTCAAGGGCG
>JBBIRM010000116.1:0-8952 GCA_037441765.1 Deltaproteobacteria bacterium
TCCTTTGCCCAGCGATCCATTGCAGGGTTGATGTAGAAGAGATATTAAAAATAGAAAAGAGCATAAGCCCTTCTCATTTGAGTCTTTTTTCTTTGCATCCCTGAGTACATCCTTTTATAATAAACCTATTGTTGCAAAGGTCGAATTAACCTTGCCAAAAATAAATTAACAGAAAGGGGTCAGCATGAGATACAAATGGATCATCGTATTAGGAATTCTCTTTTTTTCGAGCCAGGTACTGGGAGAGGAGAAAGTAGTGCCCAAAACCCAGAAGGATAGGATAAGCTATGTAATCGGTGTGGATATCGGCACAAACCTTAAGAAAAATTCGATTGATGTCAATCCGGATCTCCTTTTGAGGGGGATCAAGGATGGTCTTTCTGGAAGTAAACTTATGATGAGCGATCAAGAGATAAAGGAGACGATCGCAGCGTTTCAGAAAGAAATTCAAGCCAGAAAGGAAGAGATGGCCAAGAAGATGGGAGAAAAGAATAAGAGAGAGGGAGAGGCCTTTCTTGCTGAAAACAAGAAGAAGGAAGGGGTTGTTACACTTGCCAGTGGTCTCCAGTACAGGATTTTAAAGAAGGGTAGCGGGAAAAAGCCGAAGCTAACCGATACGGTCACAGCCCACTACAAGGGAACCTTGATCGATGGAACCGAATTCGATAGCTCTTACCGTCGCAATCAACCTGTCAGTTTTCCAGTCAATGGGGTTATTGCTGGCTGGACCGAGGCCCTTCAGTTGATGGAGGAGGGAGCCAGATGGCAGCTTTTCATCCCCCCACATCTTGCTTACGGAGAAAGGGGTGCAGGACCACAAATCGGTCCAAACGCCACCCTGATCTTTGAAGTTGAACTGATATCTGTTCAGGAAAAGAAGTAAGCCCTATCGTCTCCTTATTGTAAAGGCGAGAAGTGTGTGAAAAGGAGGTTATTTAAAAAAATATACAAAATTTTTTCCCCATAACCGAATTTATAGGACAAGGCTTTAGCCCTGCCTTTGAAATGAATGATATGGAGGCCTAAAGGCCTGCCCTACTAAGGATGATATGCAAGCTTAAAGCCATTGAGTCATTAAATTATTGAAACTGGCATTGAAAAGCCCCCAAAACAGGAGATCATAGGATAGGAGGGGTTTGAAGAAAAGCCAATGGGGTCATTCCCATTTATTTAATACCAAACCAGTTAAAAGTTTAGGGAAAATGTAGGTGGATTTCGGTGGCATTCTCATCGATGAAAATGCAGCTCTTTCAACATCCTCCACCTGTGGCGGGTTAAGGAAAAAAACTGCAGAAAACTCTCCCTTATTCACCCTTTCGAATGCGCTTTTAATATCCATCTCGTATGCGATTTCGGTGTTAATCAAGATCTTCTTAAACACCAATTCATGGAGAATGATTACATCGATTTCCCTCAGATTGGGATGGATTTCCGATAAGTCCTGCCCTCTATAGATCAGGACATACCACACCCTTTCTGATCTCTTAAAGAATCCGAAGACATTCTTTCTACCATAGAGCCTTCTTCTTACGTCGAAATCATTTGATATCGTTTCAATCTCGAAATATTTGGAAAGTTTGTCAAGGATATCCCTTGGGGCTTCTCGAACGAGACGGTGAGTAGGAAGGATGGTGATTCCATCATCCATCATATCGGTGAGAAACATGAGGGTGTAATCATAGAGGGGCCTTTCCGCGGGAGAAGCCTCCTTTGTTGACATTTCTCTCCAGTATTCAAACGACGTCTCATATCGGTGGTGTCCATCGGCAATGAAAATGGATTTGTCTAAAATCTCCCGTTTGATGATTCCTATTTCCTCTTCATGATCGATCTGCCAGATCCGATGCAGATTACCAAATTCATCGGGAGCCTGGAGGGAGGGATTTTTAAGAGTTTTCTCCGAGAGAATCCTGGATATTCCATCTGCAGGGCCTTTGTAGAGTGAGAAGATAGGACTGGTGTTTGCCTTACAAGCCTTCAGGAGATTCAACCTGTCCTCCTTAGGATTGGAATGTGTACATTCATGAGGGTAAATACTTCCTTTACCTAATTCTTCGAGTTTCACAAGGCATAGAAATCCGAGGGTTCGTTTTCTTATTTCATGAATCGTATATGTAATTTCATAGGCATAAAAAGAGGGGCGATGACTTTGTACCAACACGCCGTCCTTTATCCAGGCGTCGAGAAATCTCCTTGCTCGTGTGTACTTATTTCTGGTTCCATCGTCTTCAGGTTCTTCTTTGCCGCGATCTATCCTCACAATGTTATAAGGACTCTTTGCGTATAATGCTCTCTGTCTTTCAGGTGTAATGATATCATAAGGAGGAGCGACAACATCCTCGATGGAGACCTTACAAACATTATATAGAAGTCCCTTGAAAGGAATGATTTCTGCCATTGGTTTGGAGGTTTAACAGACTGCTTAATAGTTGATTTTTCAGGGCACTTGTTAGCGTCTTAAAAAAATTTTGTTAAATTTAACACGAGGGAAAGAGAAAAGCAAGAATAAGCATTGGGCATATGGTAATACCACACTGAGGTGGGAGTTATATGGGTGAGGTGTTATCTCACCTCTTTATTTTTCTTGAAAAAAAATGAGCCTCGTGATAATTTTTTAAAAATGATTAAGATGTCCCACGTTTATAAGGTATACCCCACCCAGATCGAGGCACTTTCTGATGTCAATCTGGAGATCTCAGATGGAGAATTCACTTACATCTATGGGGCAAGCAGTTCTGGAAGGACGACCCTGATCCGTATTCTTTATGGTGCAGAAAAACCTACCCGGGGTGAGGTGATTGTCAATGGAATGGACATCACTGCAAAGGGTTTTAATAAGATCCACCTCCTTAGAAGATCGATGGGGATTGTCTTTCAGGATTTTAAACTGCTGAGGGACCGAACTGTAAGTGAAAACATTTCCTTTGCCTTAGAGGTGATTGCCTACCAAAAAAAGGAGATTAGAAAGAGGGTTTCAGAGGTATTGGAGAAGGTTGGGCTCCATCAGAGGGCAAAAGATCCCATTCTTGCCCTTTCCGCAGGTGAACAGCAACGGGTGGCTATTGCACGAGCCCTGGTCAATAATCCTCCTCTCATTCTGGCGGATGAACCCACAGAGAATCTGGATGACCAGATGGCCGATGAGGTGATGAGAATCTTTACCGATCTTAACCAAAAAGGGACAACAATCATCCTTGCCACTCATAACAAAGAGTTGATTCAACGCTATCCATACCGCGTGATATACCTACTGGGTGGTAGGGTTGATCTCAAGACGAAGGGTGAGCAAAAGGAAGGAGAATGAAATATTTTGTTTGGCATCTGGTGAGACGAGCCTTTCTTAATATCAAAGGAAATCTCTACCCCAATCTCAGCACGGTTGGAATTATAGCCATCTCCATGCTTGTCTTCTCATCTTTTACCCTGATAGCCTTTAATCTTGGCTCTTTTATCAAGATATGGGAAGAAAAGATCGAGGTCGTGGCATACCTCAAAAGGGGGACTCCCATCCAGGAGGTGGAGACCCTTTTAGAGAATACACGCCTAATTGAAGGAATTGAGAGTGTCAGGTATATCTCTCCCTTTGATGCATTGGGTTTTTTGGAATCGAAGTTGGGAGGGCATAAGGACCTTCTTGAAGGGATTCAGCCAGGGATCCTCCCCCCTTCATTTGAAATTGAGTTGAAAAAGGAATATCGAAATTCAACAAGGATCAAAGAGATAATATCACGATTAAAAAGATTTCCTCAATTTGAGGAGATTCAGTTTGGACAGGAATGGGTGGATACCTTTTCTGCCTTAGTCCATCTTATGAATCTTACCCAGTGGATCTTAGGGGGACTGCTTCTCATTGCCATGATCTTCATCATCTCTAATACCCTACAACTTACTATTTCTGCCCGTAGGGATGAGATTGAGATCATGCGAATCGTAGGGGCGAGCCCAATCTTCATTCATGTCCCCATCTATTTAGAAGGCCTCTTACAGGGTCTCTTTGGAACAGGTTTGGCAATCTTTCTTCTTTATCTGTTGCAAGAAATCATGATGCTCCATCTTCCTTCCTCTATTCAGATGTGGACCGTAAAAATTCCAATCCATTTCCTTCCTCCCGAGATCATACTTCAAATCCTGATCGGTGGGATGCTGTTAGGTCTCTTTGGAAGTTTTATTGCTTCGATGAGGTTTTTAAGATATGGAGATTGAGGGGTTAATGCGAGCCTTGAGGATGTTTTTTGTTGGATGCATGATCGTAGGGGGGTTGTATTTTATTGACCCCATCGGAGTTTTGGCTGGGAGATCCGACCAGATTGAGAAGGACCTTTTGGAGAAAAAGAAGAACCTCAAAGATGTCAAAAAGGAAATCATTCTGACAAGAGAGAAGGAAAAGAAATTGTTAGGGAAGGAGACCTCGATTCTCGAGAACCTTCAGACCTTAGAGTCCGATCTTTATCTAAAGGGGAAAGAGTTGAGGAAGATGGAAAAGGAGTTGGCCCAGACTAAGGAGAGGCTGAATCAGACTAAAAACCAAATCGCAAACCTTACCAAAGGGGTTGAGAGAACCAGGAGCGATCTCTATTCAAGGTTGACTGCCCTTTATAAGATGGAGAGGGTTCATCCTGAGGTCTTCCTTCTCGCTACGGGGTCTTACCATGATCTTTTAAAGATGGATAAATATTTAAAGAGCATTATCCAATCTGATGCCCGCCTGATTGAGACTTACCGCTATCAGGTGGCCTTAAAAGAGAGGTATCAGGATGAGTTATTTAAGGATCAACTCCAGTGGGAGCGAAAAATCTTAGAGGTGGATAAGAAAAGGCAGGAAATAAATAGAGCCAGAAAAGAGAAGAAGGAGCTTTTGAAATCAATTCAGAATCAAAAACTTGTCTATCAGAAACTTATCCTCGAACTTGAGGAGAGAGCGAAGGAGCTTCAATCCCTTATCGATAAACTGGAAAAGGAAAGAAGCCTCCTGGCCTATGGAAGAACTAAGATTGAACCTCTTCGTGGAAAACTGATCCCACCTGTTCAGGGAAAAGTGATCAGCCATTTCAAGGAAAGGGGGCAAAATGGAATTGAGATCAAAGCCCCGATGGGAGCAGAGGTTCGGGCTGTTCTACCTGGAAAGGTCCTATACGCGGATTGGTTTAAAGGATTTGGAAACCTGATCATTATAGACCACGGGGATAACACCATCACCGTTTCTGGTTACTGTTCAGAATTATTGAGGAAGACAGGGGATATAGTCTCCCAGGGCGAAACGATCGCCCTTGTTGGGAGTGTGGGATCATTGAAGGGCCCCTGTCTATATTTTGAGATCCGCCATCAAGGTAAACCGCAGGATCCCTTGCAATGGATCTCACAATTGGATAAAGTTGTATTGTCCCCTGAAAGATAGGTTCAGGGAGGTAGGATTCATCATCTAAGGAGGAAGAGATGTTTCAAAATAAGAGAATCAAGATCGGTATTATCATCTTCGGGGTCTTCTTGCTTGGAGTGGCAATCGGCTTAAACCGATCCCATAGGGTTTCCGCCCTCTCCAACAGTATGTATGAGGACCTGAAGGTATTTACGGATGTTCTGGGCCTCCTTCAGAAGGAGTATGTGGAGGAGACGAATTCAAAAGACCTGATCCACGGGGCGATTAAAGGGATGTTAGAGACGCTCGACCCCCATTCTGCCTTTATGCCACCCAATATGTACAAGGAGATGCAGGAAGAGACAAAGGGTCGCTTTGAGGGATTAGGCATCGAGATCACCATTAGAGAAGGTATCTTAACGGTTGTTTCTCCCATTGAAGAAACCCCTGCCTTTAAGGCAGGCATTCAGGCAGGAGACCAGATTATTAAAATCAACGGGGAGCCAACAAAAAATTTAACCCTGATGGATAGCGTAAAACGATTGCGGGGGCCAAAAGGGACAAAGGTGACCATCACCATTATGAGGGAGGGGTTTACAAAACCACGAGATTTTACCTTAGTCCGTGATGTGATTCCCATTCGAAGTGTTCGTTATGAACTGTTGGATAAATATTATGGATACATTCGAATCTCCCAATTTCAGGAAAAAACTGACAATGATTTTGACAAGGCAATAAAAACCTTAGAGGAGCAGAGTAAAGGAAACCTCAAAGGTTTGATCCTTGATATGCGGAACAACCCAGGGGGTCTTCTGGATCAGGCTGTGAAGGTGGCCGATCGATTCATTGATTCAGGGATCATTGTCTCGATGAAAGGGAGGAGAGAAGACCAGAAGATGGAGTTTAAAGCACATCCAGATGGGAATTTGAGCCGTTATCCTTTAGTGGTCTTAGTAAATAGTGGAAGCGCAAGTGGTGCTGAAATCGTGGCTGGGGCCATTCAGGACCATGGACGAGGAATCATAATGGGAACTCAAACATTTGGGAAAGGGTCGGTTCAGACGATCTTTCCTCTGAAAGACGGGTCCGGACTCCGGTTGACGACTGCACGTTACTATACCCCCAATGGAAGATCCATTCAGGCCAAGGGGATAACTCCTGACATCATCGTCAAACCCTTACAGGGTGAGGAGGAAAAAGCAGTTACTCCAAAACACCCAACCGAAAAAGATTTGGAGAGACACCTCGACGATATAGAAAAGGGTCTTCCAAAAGAGAAGCCAAAGAAGGATGAAGTAAAGAAAGAAGAGAGCAAGGAGAAAAAGCCTTTGGATCATCAACTGGATCGTGCCCTTGAACTTCTCAAGAGTTGGGAGATATTCAAGAAGATAGCAGGAGGAAAATAAATTATATCTGGCTAAGTGTGTTCACATCGAATTTATCGAGGAGAATGAAATTAAAAGGATGGATGGGTTATATTTTCTCCTTCCTGGGTGGTATCCTTCTAAGTGTTATTGCATATATTTATCTGATCCCTGAAAGACCACTTCCCCAAGATCTCTTTTCCCAAAACGTCTCCCTCATCGATAAGATAATTTATGGTCAACTTTATGAATTGGGCATACCCAAAAAGGATGTTCTCCTCTATCAGTCAATCTTAAAAAAAGAGGGAGAATTATCTTGGGAGCAATCCCTCTTAAAGATTAAACTTCCCAAATCCATCCCGTTTGCCCTATTGGAGGGAAATTTCAGGCGAGGCCTTGAACCCCTTGGGGGATCTGTTTCCCTTCAGGCATACTCCACAAAGGATTCTTTACAATTAGTCTTAAGCCTACAGGGTCGAATCACCCATCAACTAACATTTCTCTCTCCACAAGCAACTGTTCTCAAAACAAGTTTACGACCCAAGGTGGCTATTGTGATTGATGACCTCGGTTTAGAATATTCAATTTCAAAGGAGCTTGTTCAGTGGGATTTCCCTATCACCTTTTCCATACTACCTTTCACTCCTTATGCTAAAACAATAGCCACTGAGGCCCACAAGAGGGGAAAGGAGGTAATCCTCCACCTTCCAATGGAACCCCATGGCTACCCTGGAGTCCAACCGGGTGAAGGGGTGCTTCTAAAGGAGATGGACGAAGAGACACTTCTTCGTCAACTTTTTAGAGATATTGAGGAGGTCCCTTATATAAAGGGCGTGAGTAATCATATGGGTTCTCGAATGATGGAGGATCATGAGAAGGTGAGAATTGTTCTTTCAGAATTAAAGAGAAGGGATCTATATTTTCTCGATAGCCGAACGAGCCCCCAAACGGTGGGTTTAAAGGTTGCTAAATCCCTTGGGCTAAAGGCAATGGAGAGAAATCTCTTTATCGACAATTCCCTGAACGAAGAAGAGATAAAGCAGAAGATTGAGAGCTTAATCCAATTTTCACTGACCCATGGGAAAGCCATTGGTATTGGACATCCCCATCCTTCCACACTCAAATCCCTCAAAGAGATGATACCCAAGATGAAAGAAAAAGGGATCGAAATTGTCCCCCTCTCTTCTATAATGGAATAGTGGATCCTTATGGGATGATATGTATCAGGGTGCTTACTTTATTACTTATTTCAGTCTTCCCATCTCTGAGGTAGAGGACATAGCCCTGTAGAGAAAAGGAGCCTACCAGATTGGTCCTGATGTCAACCTCCACCATCCCTGGGAGCCCATATTTGACATTTGTTATTTTAAAACAATAGGGGCCATCTCCTGACAGGTAGAAACAGGCTGTTTTAATCTTTGGTCTACCATCTGCCTCAAAATGAATATTGACCCGAAAGGGGAAACCCCTTCGGGAATCCAATTCTTGAGGGACCTCCAATCTCAACAACCTTAATTCCCCAGGGGCAAGGCCTCGGGTGGGTGTTGTAGCACAGGAAAAGTTGGATAAAGTAACTAAAGTCATAAGAAAGATTGTGAGTAGGAACTTCTTCATGATCAACCTCTTTTAAATTTTATGGGCCCCTTGCCAAGCGGACCGATCAGAATTATTTTTGTAAGATCTTCTAACAATTATTAGTTCTATGCTCTGTCATAAATCTTAAGAATTTCATCCCTCGGAAGAGGTTTGAATTCTTTGTAGGATTTTCCATCCCTTACCAAAACTCTTTTGGGCCCTTTATTCACCTTACCGATCACATGAATTGGGATTGAAAACTTCTTAAAGGCCTTTTCAATTCTTAGAAGGTCTGATGGAGAGATGGTTAGGAGCAGTGCCCCCGAGGCGATGACGCCAAGAGGGTTTAGCCCAAATTTCTGACAAAGGATATGCGATTCCCTATAGATATAAACTTTTTCTAAATCGACCTCAATCTCTTTTTCAGAAGCCCAGGCCATCTCGATCAACCCATTAATTAAGCCTCCTTCTGTAGGGTCATGCATGGAATGGATTGAAGCAGATTTACATGCGATTTTTGCAGGTAGAAGTACATCAATTCCTGGGTTAAACATAAACCTCTTTGCCCTCTTGATGAGGTAAGGGTGGATGCCTTTTTGTAAGAGTTCGGGCTCTTTCTCCCTTGCAATGATGGAAGTTCCCTCAATACAAATTCCT
>JBBIRM010000117.1:0-8920 GCA_037441765.1 Deltaproteobacteria bacterium
ATGTGTTAGGCACGCCGCCAGCGTTCGTTCTGAGCCAGGATCAAACTCTCCAGTTTAAATCTTAAAAATTAAAATTTAAGACCTAAAAACAGTAACCCCTTATTCTTTTTTCAAAGAACAAATTGGAAACTTATAAAATATAAATCAATTTTAATAGGTTGTCAAGATAAATTTTTCAAAGAGAAGGAAATTTCTGAAGCAATAAAATAATAATAAATTCTTTAAAGTTTGTCAAGAATTTTTATGCGATGGAACTTTTTCTTCCCCGCTCTTAATAAAATGGCTCCTTCAGGGTCGAAATCCTCCAAGGTAATAAGTTGATCGAATTTCTTTATTCTCTTCTTATTTAAATATGCCCCTCCCTGCTGGATTAGTCTCCTGGCCTCAGAGCCTGATGAACAAAGATGAGTTATCTCAAACAATTTAAATATTGGAATTCCTTGAATAAATTCCTTCTTTTCCTTAACCGTTGTTGGAATGGCATCCTCCTTGGCCTCTTCCTGAAAAAAGAGAACCCTTGAGGCATCCCTCGCTTTTTTTGCCTCTTCTTCTCCATGAACTATTTTGGTAGCCTCAAATGCTAAAACTTCTTTCGCTCTCCTTAATTCTGCTCCTTTTAATCTCCCATATTCTTCTATTTCCTCCATGGAGAGGAATGTAAATAGAGCCAAAAACCTTTTTACATCTCGATCATCGGTATTAATCCAAAACTGATAATATTCATAAGGGCTCGTCCGGGATGGATCAAGCCAGATTGCCCCTCTCTCTGTCTTACCCATCTTCTTTCCATCAGCAGTCATGATCAAAGGGAATGTGATCCCATAGGCCTGTTTTCCTTCAAGCCTTCGGATCAGTTCAATCCCTGCAACGATATTACCCCATTGGTCACTTCCCCCCATCTGAATCAAACAATCGTAATTTTTAAAAAGGTACCAAAAATCATATGCCTGAAGGAGTTGATAATTAAATTCGATAAAAGAGAGCCCTGTCTCCAATCGAATCTTAACCGACTCTGTAGCAAGCATTCGATTCACACTGAAATGGACACCAATATCCCTTAAAAAATCTATGTAATTAAGTTTGGTTAACCAATCCGCATTGTTTAAGAGAAGGGCCTGACCTTCTGAAAAATCGAGGAACCGAGAAAATTGCCTTTTCTGACCTTCGGCATTTGCGTTGATTTCTTCATAACTCATGATCTGTCGCATCTCATCTTTCCCACTTGGATCCCCCACTAACCCAGTCCCTCCACCCACTAAAGCAATAGGCCGGTGCCCATGTCGTTGCATATGGGCCAATGACATTATGGGTACTAAATTCCCTACATGGAAGCTTGATGCAGTAGGATCAAATCCAATATAACAGGTCACCTTCCCTTTTAGAAGTTCACGAACCTTCACTTCATCGGTCACCTGTTCAATAAAACCTCTTTCCTTAAAAACATCATATACATTCTTTGCCTGACTTCCCTTATGCATCCTATCCACTCCATTCATTTAAGGGGATTCGGATTCTTTGAATGGTTTGAGACTTCCCTGTCCCTTCATCTATATCCAACAGGACCCCCTGAAGTTCAATATTTTCATTGGCAACATCAAATTTCCAAGGAATTTGGGTGAGCAATCGTTCTAAGGCAACCTGCTTACGAATTCCGATCACGGAGTCTAAAGGACCTGTCATCCCTACATCGGTGATGTATGCGGTCCCTCCGTCTAAAATCCTTTCGTCACCTGTCTGAACATGAGTATGGGTGCCCAATACCGCACTCACCTTCCCATTGAAATACCAACCCATGGCCATCTTTTCTGAAGTGGCTTCTGCATGGAAATCTATCAGGATTATATCGGTCTGCTCTCTTAACTTTTCTACCTCCTTCCCTCCAATTCGAAAGGGACAATCCAGATGCCTCATAAAAACCCTTCCTTCCAAATTAAGAACCCCCACCCTTATTCCATTTCTCGAAGGAAAGACCCCAGACCCCCTTCCTGGAACTGGATCAGGGTAATTGGCAGGCCTGAGGAGTCGTCGCTCTTCATTTAAAAAAGGGATGATCTCCTTTTTAGCCCAGATGTGATTGCCTGAAGTGAGGACATCAACCCCCTGATGGAATATCTCCATGGCAACCGTAGGAGTAATCCCCATTCCCCCTGCCGCATTCTCTCCATTTGCAATCGTGAAATCAATCCCCTGATCCGAAATCAATTTTCCTAAAATGACCTCAAGGGATCGTCTACCAGGCCTTCCAATAATATCACCGATAAAAAGAACTCGCATTGCTCCCTTGAACCTCAATTTTAGGGACTACAAAGACTCAAAGGAAGCATAGGGGGTGCAGATGAAAAAACTCTTTTTCTGAATTCTTTGGGTCTCTTCCTGGGCCTTCTGAAACCTCTGAGCCTATGAACCTTTTGAATCTTTCTTACCTTACTTAGCGATATCCACCGAACGGGTTTCTCTGATGACGGTTACTTTGATCTGACCTGGATAGGTCAACTCTTTCTCGATCTTTCGTGCAATATCCCTGCTCAAAATCACCGAATCCTCATCAGATATCCGATCAGGTTGCACGATGACGCGAATTTCTCTGCCTGCCTGAATGGCATAAGATTTCTCTACCCCTGGAAAAGATTGAGCGATCCTCTCCAAATCCTCCAATCGTTTGACATAAGTCTCAAGCATCTCCCGTCTTGCCCCAGGTCTGGCTCCTGAAAGAGCGTCTGCCGCCGAAACCAATATGTCCAAAATCGTTTCTGGTTTCTCCTCCTCATGGTGAGAGGCAATGGCATGAACAATCAGAGGGGATTCCCCATATTTTCGAGCCAACTCTGCTCCAATCTTTCCATGAGATCCTTCCACCTCATGATCCACTGCCTTCCCAATATCATGCAAGAGACCTGCTCGCTTGGCCTGTTTTACATTGATCCCAAGTTCGGAGGCCATGATTCCACAAAGGAAGGCAACCTCTAAAGAATGCTGATAGACATTCTGGGCAAAACTCGTACGATACTTCAGTCTACCGATCATCTTGACCAATTCCGGATGGATGCCGTGAACTCCCACATCAAATGTGGCCTGTTCCCCCGCCTCTCGAATTGCCGCCTCTACTTCCTGCTCTACCTTCTGGACAATCTCCTCAATCCTTGCAGGATGGATTCGCCCGTCACTCACCAATCGTTCCAAGGCGATTCGAGCAATCTCCCTCCGAATCGGATTAAAACCCGAAAGGATAACGGCTTCTGGTGTATCATCTATGATTAGATCAATTCCTGTGGCTGCTTCAAGGGCTCGAATATTACGTCCTTCCCGACCAATGATTCGACCCTTCATCTCTTCATTGGGAAGAGTAACTACTGAAACAGTCTTTTCAGCAGTATATTCCCCAGCATATCGCTGGATGGCTAAACTGATGATCTCTTTGGCTTTTTTATCGGCTGTCTCTCTTGCTTCCTCCTCCATCTTCTTAATCTTTTTTGCAATTTCGTGCTTTGCCTCATTCTCCATGGACTCCATCAACATCCGTTTGGCCTCTTCTGAGGTCATCCTTGCAATGCTCTCCAACTGGAGGCGTTGCTTTTCAAGGAGTTCTGCTATCTTCTTCTCTTGCTCTTGAAGGGCCCTTTCTTGCTGAACCAAATTTTTTTCTCTCCGATTGATCTCCCCTTCCCTCAAGTCAAGAAGTTCAATCTTTTTGTCAAGATTGGATTCCCTCTGAATGATTCTTCTTTCGAGATTCTGGAGTTCTTGGCGTTTCTCCATCGTCTCCTTTTCAAACTCAGCTTTCTCCTGGTAGAGTTTATCTTTCGTTTTGAGGAGGGCTTCCTTCTCGATGATCTCTGCCTTCTTCTCTGCTTCTTCTATGATTCGTCTGGCTACTTCCTTGGCAGATACGATCCTTGCCTCTGAAAATCTTTTCCTAACCAGAAATCCAATCGCACCACCAAGAAATGCCACCACCAGACAGATGATGATATACATCTCGACTGATAGTTTCAAAGTGATGTTCACCTCCTTTTTTCTAATCCTGAAGAGCGATTATTATATGAGTGGAGATGGAGAGATGGGATGGAATAATAGAAAGGAAGTTTTCTCTGGAATGTGGCTGAAAAACACCAATCGATGTTGGCTCGATGGTGGCTGATTTTGACCCTCCTTTATATCATAAAATCCTACCCAGGATGTGAGAGGGAAAACGTTTTTATCCCTGTCTTTAGGAGAAAAAAAACGCTTCCTTCCCAAATCGGTTTCAAGGAAAAGTTTGAGCAGGATCTTAATCATCTTCCATAGGATCATTGGGTATCCACCTATCTTTTCCCTCTCTCGGGATAAACATGTTATCTTGGGACCAATGAAATCCCTTTCTATTCTTTCCATCACATCTTTCATCTACTCATGTAGAGATTTTGACTCCTCAACCTAATACAAACTCAGAATATGATAATACCTCTAACATATTCATCACCCACTTACTTCATCCTATATTGATCTCGATCTGTCTCACCAAATCCTTTGTTTTTTTATCAACTTCTTGAAGGAGTGCCTTCCTCTGCTCTCTCTCCTTTAAAAGGTCGTCTGCGATGTTGAGGGCCGTCAGGATGGCTACACTCAATGTGGAAACACTTCTTGTTTTTTTTAAAACCTCCTCCATCTTAGCATTGACATATTGGGCAACCGCTTGAATGTGCTCCTCCTCGGCGTCGGTCTTCACTGTATAGGTCTGCCCGAAAACTTTTATCTCAACCAGTCTTTCCTTCCCACTTGCTTCTTTATTCACAAAACCCTCTTCTCCCAAAATCCCCTGAGTTTTTTATTAAGAAAAGGTTATAAATCAATTCCTTTTAAACGATAAAGAAGTTGGTCAATTCTTGTCTTCACCTTCTCCCTATCCATTGAAAGGGCTTCTATCTTCTTTTCCAGAAGTATAGACTTCTTCCTTTCTTTATCCAGGGCCATGGCTAATTCATCTCGCTCTTTTTTAAGCTCATGGTATTTCTTCAAAAAATAATTGATCTTTTCTTCCAAGGTTCCGAGCAAACCCTTTTCCTCTTCTACCGCCCCCTTCTCTATTTTTTCATCTAATAATATTTCCTCACCCATAAAAAGTCAAACCATTTCTCAGGCTGCCTGAAGGAGATATGCCCTTATGAGATCATCGATCTCCCCATCCATCACTCGCTCCACATCATGGAGAACCATATTGGTCCGGTGGTCTTTGACCATCTTGTAAGGGTGGAGAATGTAGGATCGAATTTGGCTCCCCCAAGCAATCTCTTTTTTCGTGCTATGAAGTTCTTCCAATTTCTCTTCTTTCTCTTTTAACTGCCTCTCATAAAGTCGTGCTTTCAATATCTTTATCGCCATTGCCTTATTCTTGTGTTGGGATCGCTCATTCTGGCATTGGACAACAATCCCAGTCGGAAGGTGGGTAATCCTGACCGCTGAATCTGTTTTATTTACATGTTGACCTCCTGCCCCACTTGAACGGAAGGTGTCAATTCTTAAATCTTTCTCCTCGATCTCAATCTGAATATCATCGGGGACTTCTGGGATTACGAAAACCGAGGCGAAGGAAGTATGCCGTCTTGCTCCTGCATCAAAAGGAGAGATTCGAACGAGCCGATGGATCCCTGTCTCTGCTTTTAAATATCCATAGGCATAAGGCCCATTGACTGTGAAAGTCACATTTTTCAACCCCGCCTCTTCCCCTTGAAGAATATCGATAATCTGTGTCTGGTACTTTCTCTTTTCTGCCCATCTTAAATACATCCTTAGAAGCATCTCCACCCAATCCTGGGCCTCTGTGCCTCCTGCCCCTGCATTGATGCTGACAATTGCATTTCTCTCGTCATGCTCCTCTCCCAACATCCTCTTGAGTTCCATCTGGCTAATCTTCTCTTCACTCTTTTTAATCTTCTCTAATAACTCCTGGGCCTCTTTCTCATCTCCTTGTTCTTCGATCAATTGGAGAAGAACCCCCATCTCTTCCACTTCTCTTTTTTCATTCTTCCAGGGTGTAATGGTATCCAGAAGCAAAGCCCTTTCCTTAAGGACTTTTTGAGCAGTCTCATTTGACTCCCAAAAACTTGGCTCAGCCATCTTCAATCCAATCTCCTCTAACTTTTTCTCTTTCCCGTCAACGTCAAAGATGGCCTCGAAGGATTTCCAAGCGTGTCTCTAATTCTTTTAACCGACCTCTCAATTCTACAATCATTTTCTTTAACCTTCTTTTTAAATTCTATATATTAAATTAACATAGATTAAAAAAAAGATAAATATTTTTTTACAATTTATTGATTTTCCTATATTTTTTTAAGAATTAAAGCCGTCTCCTCCCCTACCAAAGCAGGATTTTTAATGACCCGAACTCCTGCCTTTTCCAGTGCATCCATCTTCTCTTTGGCTGTGCCCTTTCCTCCAGAAATAATAGCGCCTGCATGGCCCATTCTCCTTCCAGGAGGTGCCGTTAATCCAGCAATAAAGGCCAAAACTGGTTTTTTTACTCTTCTCTTAATAAACCGAGCTGCTTCTTCCTCTGCTGATCCTCCAATCTCACCAATCATGATGATGGCTTCTGTCTCATCATCCTTTTGGAACAGACCCAAAAGATCCACATAGTTTAGGCCGATAATCTGGTCTCCTCCTATTCCAACGCAGGTGGATTGACCTATCCCCTTTTTTGTCAATTGGTCAACTACTTCATATGTAAGGGTTCCACTTCGCGAGATTATTCCGACAGGACCTGGCTTATGGATATATCCAGCCATCACACCGATCTTACACTTTCCAGGAGAAATAATTCCAGGTGTATTCGGACCGATCAGTTTTGATCCTTTCTCTCGAAGATATCTTATAACCGTGGCCATATCAAGGGTTGGAATTCCCTCTGTAAGACAGACGATAAGAGGAATACCCGCCTCTGCTGCCTCCATCATCGCATCCCCTGCAAATGCAGGAGGCACAAAGATAGCAGAAGCATTGGGATTGGTTTCCTTGACTGCCTCTATCACAGTATTAAAAACAGGGATTCCCTCAACTGTCTGCCCTCCCTTACCTGGAGTGACCCCGGCAACAATCTTCGTTCCGTACTCAACCATCTGTCTGGTATGAAACAATCCTTCATTCCCTGTTATCCCCTGAACCACTACTCTCGTATTCTCATCGACCAATATGCTCATAAAATTCCTCCATCATTAGACTCAGATTAAGGTTTAGGTGGAGACGTGCGTTAGTTTATTATTTATACCTCAACCTTACACTTTTGCTTTTAATGCCTCGACCACTTTCTGGGCCCCTTCCTGCATAGTTAGAGCAACGGTGAAGTTGAGCCCTGACTCACGGAGTATCCTTCTTCCCTCATCAACATTTGTCCCTTCCAGTCTTATGACAATTGGAACATTTACACTTACTTCTCTAACCGCCTCTGTAACACCCTTTGCCAGAGTATCGCATCGTAGAATTCCTCCAAAAATATTAATGAAGACCACCTTTACGTCTGGATCGGACATTAAAATTTTAAATCCATTTTTGACCATCTCTACTGTTGCTCCTCCCCCTACATCGAGAAAATTGGCTGGCTCTGCCCCCAATACCTTTATAATATCCATGGTAGCCATAGCAAGCCCTGCACCATTGACCATACAACCCACATTCCCATTCAGTTTGATGTAATTTAAATTATACTTTGAAGCCTCTACCTCGAGCGGGGTTTCTTCATTGGGGTCTCTGAGTGCAGAAATCTCTTTATGCCGATATAAGCCATTATCATCGAAATTCATTTTGGCATCGATGGCCACGAATTCTCCTTCTTTAGTCAGGACAAGAGGGTTAATCTCTGCAAGAAGACAGTCCTTCTCATAGAAGGCCCGATAAAGGCCTGTAATAACCTTTCTTAATTTCCCTATCTGGGCAGGTTCAAATCTCAATCCGTATCCAATCTTGTTCACTTGAAAAGGTCTTAATCCCAAAGAAGGATCTATCCACTCTTTAATGATTTTTTCTGGTGAGGTTTCAGCCACCCTCTCGATCTCTATACCCCCTTCACGACTGGCCATGATCACTGGGCATGCCTTCGATCGATCAACGACGACCCCTAAGTAGAGTTCTTCTTGAATTTCCATTCCCTCTTCAATCAAAACCTTCCGCACAAGCCTGCCTGTTTGTCCTGTCTGGTGAGTGACCAGGGTCATCCCAAGTATCTCTCTCGCTGCCTTTTCCGCTTCCTCTGGATTGGAGACAACTCTGACACCCCCTCCTTTTCCCCTTCCTCCTGCATGAATCTGAGCCTTGACCACTATTGTCTTTGCCCCGATATCTTCAGCAATCTTTCTGGCCTCCTCTGGAACCCCAGTTACTTCTCCTTTTGGAACAGGAACACCATAACTTTTCAGAATCTCTTTGGCTTGATATTCGTGGATTTTCATCTGCCTCCTCCAATGAAAAAATTTCGGGCATATTATAACGGATTTCTCGATGCTTCAAAAGAGAATTTGTTTATTTTACATAAAACCTCACTCATCTGGGCAATCGGGTAGGGATGTCGGAGAAAATCTTATAGCGGAAACCTTAGATTGCTCCCTCACTACAGAATCCCTTGAGTATTGAAAAGGCTACCATATCCTTAGATGAAATTTCTTTCTTCAGGCATTATATTGTATATTGTCCGACCCGCTTTATAAGATTTTCGGAGATATCCCTACCAGATTCATATAATTTCCCCCTTAAGTGAGTTATTATTTTATGTAATTCCTACCCATAATTGAGGGATTATTCTTTTTGTTCAATTCAGACCTAAGTTAAGGGATTGAGTAGATTAAATCGACACCAATTAAAAGGCACCTATGTAGAATTCCCTATTGTAGCGAGAAGGGCTTATCGAATTGTTCCCAAATAGTGGGTGGTGAGTTGGCGCTCTCGAACCTTGGGG
>JBBIRM010000118.1:0-8845 GCA_037441765.1 Deltaproteobacteria bacterium
ATTTGCATTGAAACTTCTATGACTTAATAGGGGGATAAAAGTGATAGACGGTCAGGATTTTAAATAACGTAAGCATCTCCATTTCCGTTATGACTAAAAATGATGATTTAAGCATTCTATAATAATATTGCTAAAGTGTATCTTCGAAAGGAATAAGAGGATGCGAATTGATGGAGCCTATACTATAACAGAGGAGATAGTCTTTCAGGAGACTGGAACAAAGAAATTTGAGGATTATTATAGAGTAGGAGGGTCAGAAGATTACTGATTCGGAGTTGAGATTAACTGCTGAAATGGAGTAATATTCGGTCTCAAGTCTTTCAAACCTTTGATAGATTTTATCAAAATGCCTAAGGATATCTCAAATTTTTCATCATGTTCTTCTAATTTTTTCTCAATTCTTTCAAACCTAATATCATTTAGATCAAATCTCCCATCGATTTGGACAAACCGCCTATCCACCTGGTCAAAACGACTGTCAATCTGGACAAATCTTCGATCTACTTTAACAAATTTCTTGTCAACTCGATCAAACTGTTTATCAATTTTTACAAACTTGGGCCTGAGGATCACTTTATAAAATTCTTTCAGGACTTCTGAAATATCTTTTTTACTTATTCCCTCTGTCTTAACAATCTTCTTTTTCTTTCCCAAAAGATTCCTCCCCTTTTTAATTATTAAACAATTTATCGTTAAACATTTCTAATGTCAACTGAAAAATTAGAGATTTCGTAATCCCTCAATTAAGTGGGAATTATATGAATCTGGCAGGGATATCTCCGAAAATCTTATAAAGCGGGTCGGTTAATAGAATGTCTGAAGAAAGAGATTTCATCTAAGGAGATGGTAGCCTTTTCAATACTCAAGGGATTCTGTAGTCAGGGAGCACTCAAAGGTTTCCGCTATAAGATTTTCTCCGACATCCCTACCCGATTCCCCTGATGAGTGAGGTGTTACGAGATTTCAGTATATCCTCTCATTGAAAGTTTAAAAATATTTTAGGCTTATGATAAACCGCTATGTGAATTCAGATAGTTTTTCTGGAAGGTAAGTTGAAATTACAGTACAAAAATCTTTTTAAATTAAGACTCCTAATTTTATTTATTCTTTGACTTAAATCAAGGAAAAAAAATTAGTTGAAGGTTATTTTTTAATTAAAATAACTCTAAGGAGGAAAAAATGGTAAATAGAAAGATCATTAAAATTGATGAGGAGAAGTGTACAGGTTGTGGGCTTTGTATTCCCAATTGCGCAGAAGGGGCCATCCAGATTATTGATGGGAAAGCAAAACTGGTAAGCGAAAAGTTTTGTGACGGCCTGGGAGCCTGTCTCGGATATTGTCCAGAAAGTGCCATCACAATAATTGAAAGAGAGGCTGAAGATTTCGATGAAAAAGCCGTCAAAGCTCACCTTCAACAGAAGAACACACAAATTCAACCCAAACCTCAGCCTGCTTTTACAGGATGTCCTTCTTCAACTGTCATGCATTTTAAAATTTCTGAAACCCCATCAGGCATAGAGACTATAAGGCAATCTGTTTCTCAACTTACCCAATGGCCTATCCAATTGAAACTGGTTCCAATTGGTGCACCTTACTTCCAAGATGCCGATCTTTTAATTACAGCAGATTGCGTTCCATTTGCTTACGCAAATTTTCATGGAGAATTTCTAAAAGGAAAGGCCTTGGTTGTGGGATGTCCGAAACTGGATGATATCCAGTTTTATAAAGAGAAGTTGGCGGAGATATTTAAAATGAACTCTATTAAGAGTGTGACTATTCTCCATATGGAAGTCCCTTGTTGCTTTGGACTTGTTATGGCGACAGAAGAAGCCCTCGCTTCTTCGGGTAAGAAAATTCCCTTAAAGAAAATAAAGATTGGAATCCGTGGAGATATCAAATCTGAAGAAGAGGTTCAAACATTAGAACCCCAAAGAAGGATTGCCCATTTACATTAATTAAATTGGATCAGCAAAAGAACCACTCTATCTCCCAGCCTAAAAAATGTGAGAGATTAACAATACTTTCATTGAGTTTAAGATCTCTAAAGACAGGGGACTTCGGGACTAAATGGGGGGAATAAACCAGAAGGTAGTTATTGAGGAAGGTCTATAATTTTTTTGAATGTAGGAAGAGTAGTGAGAAGCAGAGGGTATTTCCCCCTGCTTCTCTTATCCATTGAGGTGAAGTTTAACTCTTTCGGGAGGTCTTTACCTGAAAGGCTGAAATAAGTTGTTCCAATTTTTTCCCACCACATTTTGGACACTTTGCCTTCCCAGCGTCGTGGTCTTTGATGCTAAGGACGAGAGAAAACTTCTTATTGCATTTCGGACATTGGTATTCATAGGTGGGCATTGGCTCTCCCTCCTTTCCTGATAAAGTTTAATAAATCCCTCACCTCTTTTTTACCAAGTTTAGTAAGCCCCGTCATCTGCCCTGGAAATGAGTTAATTTCCTTTTTAATAAAGCCAGGCTCAGGTATAAATGAAACGGTTTCAATCGATAATATAAAAATATGAAATTTCTCTGTCAAGAGGGTTCCATTTGTTCTATCAGATTTTTTGACCCTCTCTAAATCTCATCACCCTCTTGAGCCTCCAGACGACCAACGAACCCACCCATCCCCCCAATCCCAAAACCATGAAGGCCCATCCCCAACGAGGGAAATACCCAACCGTCTCCAGGGCATCCTTAGGGTTCGTCACATCAAGGATATAGCCAAAAACAATAGGGGAGAGAGAGGCGGACCCAAATCCCAAAAGGGATTGGAGGGCCATCGTCCTTCCTAAACCGCCTGGGTGTGCCAACTCGGTCACTCCAGTGGAAATGGAGGATGAGTCTGCAGTGACCAACAACCCATATAAAATGGATATTAAAATGATGAACCATAATGGAAGAGTGATGGTCCAGCCAATGATGAAAGAGACCAATCCACTTCCTAACATGACGACTATAATTGTATTGGTCCGTCCAAACCTATCGGAGAGAATTCCCCCCAGTGTATTGGAGATGGCTCCTGCCAAAATGACGATTCCGGTGATGAAGGAGCTAAGACCTACCGCTCTTGAAAAATCGTATTTCAAGGCAAGAAAACTGGCGGTCAAAAAGGCTACCATCCAGGCTCTCATACCGAACATCTCCCACATGTGAGCCATATACCCGCCAATCATCATCAGTGCAGGCCTATTTCTTAATATCTCTCCTAATGGCATTTTCACAATCTCTTCTACCCTTCTCTGGTTTCTTCCCCCTATTTTAAACAAGGCAATTATTCCCCCTCCAATTGGTCCTAATGATGTGAGGAAGAAAGCCCATCTCCAATTGAAAAGAGAGTTAAATAACCCAGTTAGGAAAAGTGAGAGGGAGAGACCCAATGAGAATGCCCCTACATAAATACCAATCGCTTTTCCCCTCTCACGAGAAACAAATCTCTCAGAAACCATTCTTAGCCCGGGCATATAAGTTCCTGCAAGACCAATACCCATCAGAGTCCTGAGGATTAAGGCGGAATAAAACCCATCAGCCCATATGGAAAATAAAATTCCCCAGAACCCTGCCCAAAGGGCGCTAAGGATATAAATGGGCTGGGGTCGAATGTAGTCGGTCAGGGAGGTTAGAAAGGCGACGGCAAAAATATATCCAATATGATAAGATGAAAAAATCCAACCTGCCTGGGCACTGGTTAGGGACCAATCCTTTTGAAGGACTGGAAGAAGGGCTCCGTAGTTTGATAAGACCAGCATCGTTCCAATCTCGCTTAATGAAAGCCACACTAACCATCGAAATCGATCATCGAGATGCATCCCCATTTCTTTTTCTTTCGATCCTCCGCTTTCTCTGAAGAAGATGCTCAATCTCATCCTGCTGATCAGGCTTAAGTCTCTTGAGGGCCTGGTCCACATAGAAGATCGCCTTTTCATAATTTTTGAGTCTATGTTCATGATATTTGGCCAGCTCAATGTATGGATAATTATCCTTTGGATAAGGCCAGGTTGTCATCTCCTCCCAGAGAGAAGATGCTCTCTCTCCTTGCCCTGTCTTTTTAAAAGCCATTGAAAGCCACTTCATCACCTCCCACAATAGATCGTTTTCACATCGCTTAAGAGCAATTTCAAAAGATGAGATGGCCTTCTCCCGATCGCCATGTTCCCAGAATAGCCTTCCCAATGCAAAATGTTCGATTCCCTTTCTTGGTTTCGAAGCACGCGGATCATGATAAACAAGATGGATTCTCCCTATCAGTGCAACCATTGAGAGGATATCCATTTGATTATGATAAAAGATTGGTTGAATTCTAAGAGCATCACCTGTTTGAAGATATTCAAAGTAAAGGCTGGGAATCCATTCCGAAGGAATATCGTCTAACCGCTCCATTCCCAATAATTGGGATTCGAGGGTAATTAGTCGACAGTTCTCATAAGATCCTTTCCAGATCTTTCTTGCAGGGTAAAGGAGGTCAAAATTGGGTATCTCCCTGATATTCGTTGGAATCCGGGAAAGGATGAATCGAGTCTCCAATAAAGGTAGATCGTAATATTTCCCATTAAAGGTAACCAAAAATTGGAACTCATCGAGCCGTTCCTCAACAAGGGAAAGGGAAGCCTTCTCTTCAGAATAGTCCCTCATAAAGAATTGGTGGATCAGAAATCCATTCTCTTCGAAAAAACCCAATCCCACCATAAAAACAAAGGTCCCTGTTCCTCCAGACAGACCTGTTGTCTCGATATCGAGAAAGAGACCTTTCCGAAGCTCCATTCCCTTTAACCGATCATCTCTTGAGAGGAGATGGGCAGGGTAAGTAGGAATATTAAGAATTTCCGATAGCGTCATCTCTCCACATCTAAACTCTAAAGGATAAAGGGTCCTCTTTTGGAAGGACTCCCCATATGGTGTCAAAACCACCTCCCCTCCTATCAGTTCTTCAAGAGGTAGGAAGGTTTTTTCCCGATAAACCTTCTTCGGCTCAAGAAGGCCTTCTAACCTCCTCCTTAAATCGCTGGGGATCTTAGACTTTTGTTCTTCGAAGGTTTCGGGCACTGAAGTTAGTCTTTTGAGTCTTTCTTTAAGATCCATACTCAATATTAGGGTCATTGGTTCGAGGGCTGTCGAGGTCAAGGATTTTCTTTATCACATCAATCCTTAAACCCTTTAAGCCTTTCCTACTTAAGGATCTCCCTAAGGAGGGTCAATGCCACCTCTTTCGATCTCTCTCCCACCTCTCTGGTGGGCCCCACACAGGAAGGGCACCCCCATTGGCAATCGCATTGGGAGATCAATTTCATCGTATTCTCAAGAAGCGCTTGGGTATCTTCAAAAAGTTGATGGCTGAACCCCATTCCACCAGGGTAATTATCATAAAGGAAAAGAGTTGGTTCAAAAAGGTCCATCCCTTCCAAAGGAAATTCCTCAGAAGCATCGAAGGAAGAATAAATTCCCTTCGAATTTCTGGTGAGTCGGAGGAACCACTTTGCCCCCCGATCCCCTACACATCGGTTGATATCATGGGGGGCGCACATCAGATGAAGTGCAGAAATTGAATGGAGTGCATATGACAGTCCTAAGATTCCATCGATCACTTCCTGACGGGAGTAAGGAATCTTTTCTAAACCACTTTTTCTAAAAGTAATCCAATAGGAGGTCGTGTGAAAGTGAAGGTCTGGAAGTTCAATCTTCCCATAGCCTAAGTTCTCCTGGCTATAGAACTGGATCTTCTTATAACCCACTACCCGAGTGGCCACTTTAACCTCGCCATGTTCATAGATGAGGGCTTCTCCTTCTCTCCTTTCGAAACTATCCAAGATGGAGACATCCGTATAGTCGATCGCCTCTGTATAATAATCTCCGCGCATCTTCTTAACGTAAGCCCTCCGATTGTGATAGTCCAGTTTTTCAACTAAGTAGGTTTCCGACTCGCAGAGATAAACTGCTCCTTCATATAGTGTGGTATGGGCGCTGGTGAAATCGACTTCAGCAATCACCTCTTGCTTCTTCTTCGTTTCATCGACCACCACAAAATTATCCTCTGACGTAGAACGGAGACTTACCTTCTCAGCGGGGTATGCCTCCTGAGCCCAGTACCAATGATTGCCCGAATGTCGAAGGGTCCCCTTCTCCTCAAGGTATTCTAACATCTCCCTTAAATCTTCTCGACCGAAGGATTCTCCCTCTGTAAAAGGAAGTTCAAATGCAGCGCACTGTAGGTGGCTTAAGAGGATGAGGAGATTATCTGGATTGATCAATCCATGCTCTGGAGATCTCTCGAAAAAGTATTCGGGGTTTTCGACGATGAATTGATCAAGAGGTTGACTCCGGGCAATCAACACGACCAGAGATTTTTCGGAACGTCTCCCCACCCTGCCTGCCTGTTGATAAGTACTGGCAATCGTTCCAGGATAGCCTGCTATGAGGCAGACCTCCAGATCCCCAATATCAATTCCAAGTTCGAGGGCATTGGTGGAGACAACCGCTTTGACCTCTTTTTCCCTTAACCCTCTTTCAATCTCCCTGCGAACCTTTGGAAGGTATCCTCCTCGATATCCCCGTATCCTACCCCTCTCCTCTAATCTTTTCTCAAATCGATCCTTCAAATACTTGGTCAACACTTCGACCTGGAGTCGGCTGGTTGCAAAGAGGATGGTCTGGATTCCTTCTTTAATAAAAGGAGAGGCTAAGAGCCTGGCTGCCTTAATATGGCTTCCACGGATCCCCAATTCCTTATTGATCACCGGAGGATTGTAAAATATAAAAATCTTTTCTGAAGATGGTGCGCCACTTCGATCGATGAGGTATACCCTCCTTTCAAGGAGCCTTTCTGCAAGTTCTTTGGGGTTGGCAATCGTTGCTGAGCAACAGATAAACTGGGGCCTCGATCCATAAAACCGACATATTCTGTCCATCCTCCTCAGGACATTGGTCATATGGGAACCAAAGACACCTCTGTAGGTGTGGAGTTCATCCACTACAATAAACCTTATGTTTTGAAAGAAGGAAACCCATTTAGTGTGATGAGGAAGGATGCCGGTATGAAGCATATCAGGGTTTGTGATGACAATATCTCCACGTGAACGGATGGCCTGTCTCACCTCTGGTGGTGTATCCCCATCGTAGGTAAATGTGGCCAAAGGGATCTGGAGATGATCGATCAAGCATTGAAGCTCGACCATCTGATCTTGAGAAAGGGCCTTGGTGGGGAAGAGATAGAGGGCCTTTGAATGGGGGAAACTAAATCTTGTATTTAGGACAGGAAGGTTATAGCACAAAGTTTTTCCTGAAGCGGTAGGGGTTACCACGACTACATCTTTTCCTTCTTTTATTGCATCAAGGGCCTCTGCCTGGTGGGAATAGAGTTGTTGAATCCCTATTTTTTGTAATATCTCTTTTAAAAGGGGATGGATAAATGAAGGAAAAGGACGGTACTCTCCATCTCTCTTTTTAAAAGTTCTTAATTCGGTGATGCAAGGTGAAATGGAGCTTGACCGTCGCCAGGATTGAATGATCTCTTCAATTTGCACAAATCAATCTCTCAGATCGTCAAATTAAATAATAGATATAGTTGGGGGTTGAACCTCAAATCTCCCCTTTTTCATAGGCCTTAAAAAAGGCGTCAACTACCTCCTGGTCAAATTGTGTTCCGGAACATTTCCTCAATTCTTCAATGGCTTTCTCCTTGCTCAATGCACTTCTATAAGGCCGGTCCGTAGTCATGGCATCATAGGTATCCGCCACAGCCACAATCTTTGCTATCAGGGGAATGTCCTCACCTCTCAACCCCTCAGGATATCCCTTACCATCAATATGTTCATGATGATATTTGACTCCAGGGACAATCTCTTTTAGCGGTCGAATATGCTCAATAATTTCTGCCCCCATATTGGAATGCTGTTTGATCATATTAAACTCCTCTGGAGTTAATCGATCAGGTTTTCGAAGAATATAATCTTCGATACCAATTTTTCCCACATCATGAAGCACAGAGGCAATTTTTAACCACTTTTTTTCTAATAAGCCCAAAGAGAGATAATTTGCTGTGGCTAAACTGTACGAGGTCACCCTCTGAGTATGTCCCCCTGTATAGGGATCTCGCTTCTCAATCGCATCGGCAAGGGATTCTGCGGTTTGAAAGAACATCTCCTCCAACTCATGATAAAGCCTTGAGTTATCCAGGGCAATTGCTACCTGATCAGACAATGAGATGAAAAGGGAGAGATCCTCCTTATTGAATGCCTCATCTCCCTTCTTATTGATCGCCTCCAAAACGCCAATCACCCTCCCCTTTACCTTCAAAGGTACACAGATGAGATTTCGTGTCTTAAACTCTGTCCGTTCATCAACCCCTTTGAAAAATCGAGGCTCTTTATCAGGGGCATTGACGATCAGAGGCTTTCCCTCCCTAGCCACCCATCCACCTACCCCTTCTCCCATATTTAGGTAAATGGTTTTAATCTCCTCCTCCCGATCCCCTAAGGCGACATCGAAATAGAGTTGCTGTCTCTGTTCATCGACCAGAAGAAGAGAACCGACCTCTGCTTTCATTAATTGGGTGGCAGCATTGATCGCCCTTCTCTTTACCTCCCTGTGGTCCAGCGTTGAATTTAAAATTTGGCCCAGTTGGGAAAGCATGGTTAACCTCTCCGCTCTCTCCTCAATGCGTTTTAATTTATTTACCCATTGATTGAGGTCAATCCTCTTTTCATTTTTTTTAACCTTCTTCTTCTCCGCATCTTTATCCATCTTCTTCATTCTTTCTCTCCTAATTAAAAAAGATTAACCAATTTTGTCATTTTTGTCATCAAAATTTTTTTAAGATTTGATATTCATAGAGTTATGGTTAATAATAAGGCTAAGAAA
>JBBIRM010000119.1:0-8811 GCA_037441765.1 Deltaproteobacteria bacterium
ATGGTAGCCTTTTCAATACTCAAGGGATTCTGTATTAAGGGAGCAATCTAAGGGTACCGCTATAAGATTTTCTCCGATATCCCTACCCCATTCTCCGGATGAGTGAGGTGTTACGATTGACATTCCACCCCTGCGGAGGCAAAATTTTTTTAATAACTGGATAAGATCATAACTCTTGAGAAAAGACAAATCATTTGCAATCCAAGGGATAACCCCTTATAAGGGTTGAGTTTAATAGAAAGGAATGGTATTTTAATGAGCGATGGCTATAAGTATTTATCACAATCACAGGAGGAGGCAGGATGAAGATTCCAGAGGATTTGCTTTACACAGAAACCCACGAATGGGTCAGAGAGGAAGGGGCCCATGTGACGATTGGCCTGACAGATTATGCACAAAGCCAATTGAAGGATGTTGTCTATGTTGAACTTCCGGAGAAAGGATCTGTATTTAAGAAGGGAGAGAGTATTGGGGTGGTAGAATCTGTGAAGACAGTAGCAGATCTTTTCTCTCCAATCACGGGCAAAGTAACAGATACAAACTTTACTCTCAAGGATCATCCTCAATTTGTAAATGAAGACCCCTATGGAAAGGGATGGATTATAAAGATGGAGGCAAGCGATAAGGAAGAGTTTAAGACACTCCTATCCGCCAACGACTATAAGGGGCTATTATTAGAGGAGTTGTAGATGGAATATTTCTGTCGTTTCATTCCCCATACAGAAGAAGATATTCAAGAAATGCTTAAAGCCATTGGGGTAGAGAGATTAGAAGACCTCTTCGAGGTGATTTCAGAAAACTACAGGCTTTCTAATCCTCTCAACCTTCCTGGACCCATTTCCGAACCCGAGCTCATAGGCCATCTCCGGAGTCTCCAATCTCCACTCTATACCTGCTTTCTAGGGGGAGGAGCATATCATCATTTTATTCCTTCTGTAATACCTCATCTCGTTGCGCGCTCTGAGTTTTATACTACTTATACCCCTTATCAGCCCGAGATAAGCCAGGGAACACTCCAGGCGATCTTTGAATATCAGACCTTGATGTGCCAGTTGACAGGGATGGAGGTCTCCAATGCCTCGATGTATGACGGAGCCTCCAGCCTGGCAGAGGCTGTTTTAATGGCCTATCGAATAACAAAAAAGAAGAAAGTGCTTCTTTCAGAAGCCGTTCATCCCGAATATCGTAAGGTGATTCAAACCTACATCGATCCTTATCAACAGCAGATCATCATGATCCCCTATGAGAAAGAAGGAGGGCGAACAGATAGAGAGATTTTATTCGACAGGTTGAATGGTGACGTGAGTGCTGTCGTGGTTCAGAGTCCGAACTTTTTTGGAATAATTGAAGATCTTCCTAAAATTGTTGAAAAAGTCCACCTGACAGGGTCTCTGCTGATCGTAGGATTTAGTGAAGCGATTGCCTATGGGATTCTTGCACCTCCTGGATCATTGGGAGCAGATATTGTTGCAGGAGAGGGTCAGAGTTTGGGGATTCCACTATCTTACGGAGGTCCATATTTGGGGATTTTCTCTACCCGGGAAAGGTTTGTTCGAAATATGCCTGGTCGGCTGGTTGGAGAAACCATTGATCTTGAAGGCAGGAGAGGATTTGTCCTCACCTTAGCAACGAGAGAACAACATATACGCAGGGAACGGGCCACATCAAATATTTGTACCAATGAGGGCCTTTGTGCCTTAATGGCAACAATCTTTCTCTCCTGCCTTGGAAAAGAGGGTTTAAAGGAGTTAGCACAGATGAATCTAAGTAAGGCAGAATATGCAAAGAAGGTTGTCTCACAGATTCGTGGCTGTAAATTGAATTTTAATGCCCCTACCTTTAATGAGTTCGTTTTGGAAGTTGAAAGAGATCCTGAGAGGATTCTTGACAAATTGAGAGAAGAAAAAATTTTGGGTGGGCTATCATTAAGAAGGTTTTATCCTGAACTATCTCGACATCTTCTTATTACAGTGACCGAGATGAACAAAAGAGAAGAGATTGATCGATGGGCAGAAATCTTAGCAAAGAGCCTCGCATAGATGAATATAGCAGGTGATTATGGTTAGAAAAGTAAAAGATACCGGTTTAATTCAGGATGAGCCTCTAATTTTTGAGCAAGGGAGAAAGGGACGGAAAGGGTATTCCCTTCCTCGATGGGATGTGGAGAAGGTAGAGGCTAAGGACATCCTTTCTTCCTCTTTATTAAGGGAGGATTTGGATAGTTTTCCCCAATTGAGCGAGGTTGATGTGGTTCGTCACTTCACAAGGCTTTCTCAATGGAACTATGGTGTGGATAGCGGATTTTATCCATTAGGTTCATGCACCATGAAATACAACCCAAAGATAAATGAAGAGATGGCAAGAATGGAGGGTTTTTCAAACATCCATCCATATACCCCTGAACCCCTTGCTCAAGGGATATTGAAATTGATGTACGATCTTGGAGTCTACCTTGCTGAGATTACGGGGATGGACCAGGTGAGCCTCCAGCCTGCTGCAGGTGCTCATGGGGAGCTAACCGGGCTTTTGATGATCAAAAAATGTCTCGAGGATCGGGGGGAGAGAAGGACCAAAGTATTGGTCCCTGATACAGCACACGGGACCAATTGTTCCACCTCAACGATTGCCTCTCTCCAGATGATTGAGATCAAATCGAATGAAAAAGGAGTGATTCCTCCTGAACAGGTAGCCCTGAAGATGGATGAGAAAGTGGCTGCAATCATGGTCACAAACCCTAACACCTTAGGTCTTTTTGAGGAATATCTAAGTGAGATTTCTGAGATCGTCCATCAAAAAGGAGGGTTTGTCTATTGTGACGGAGCAAATCTCAATGCATTGATGGGAGTTGTGAAATTGGGCGATCTTGGGGTGGATGTTGTCCATATCAATCTTCACAAGACTTTTTCGACCCCACACGGAGGTGGAGGTCCTGGATCAGGTCCAGTGGCAATTAAAAAAGAACTTTCGCCTTACCTTCCCATCCCTGTGATTGAGAAAGATGTTAATACCTACCGACTTAATGAAAATAGGCCAAAAAGCATTGGAAAGGTCAGGGCCTTCTATGGGAATTTTGGTGTTTTAATAAAGGCTTATTCTTACCTCCTGACCATGGGGCCAGAGGGATTGAAAAGGGTCAGTGAGATGGCTGTTCTCAATGCGAACTACTTAATGAGAAGATTGAAAGGATATTATCACCTTCCTTATGACCGTTCCTGTATGCACGAGTGTGTTTTTACAGACCATTTTCAAGAAAAATACCATGTCTCAACCCTCGACATCGCAAAGAGATTGATCGATTATGGCTATCATCCACCCACAATTTACTTTCCATTGGTGGTTAAAGGAGCATTGATGATAGAGCCCACCGAGACAGAGAGCAAGGAGAGCCTCGATCGATTTATTGAGACGATGATTACCATTGCCCGAGAGGCAGAGGAAAATCCAGATCTGCTTCGTCAAGCCCCAAGTAGGGTGAAGGTGAGAAGATTGGATGAAGTTCTGGCAGCAAGAAGGCCGAAGTTGAAATGGACTGGGGATAGATGAATGATGCATTATTGCACTATTCCATTTGACATTCTTTTGGTCATGAACTTTTTTAGATATTGCCATGGAGAGTGATCATAAAGGGTACATCATCGACCTGGGCCTGATGGATTACAAAGAGGGCTGGGCCCTCCAACATCAACTCTGGTTTAAGCGAGTCAATGGTGAACTTCCGGATATTCTACTTATCCTCGAACACCCACATGTGATTACTTTGGGAAGGAGAGGAACCCTTTCCTATCTAAATGTTTCTCAAGAGATTTTGGAGACATTAAAGATTCCTCTCTTCCATGTGGAGAGAGGTGGGGAGGTGACCTATCACGGCCCTGGACAGATGGTGGTTTACCCTATTTTGGATCTGAAAGGATATGGCTACCGAGTTGTTCAGTATGTAGACCAACTGGAGGAGGTTGTTCTTGACCTCTTGAGCGAATTTGGAATCAAGGGGAACAGGGATTCTTCGAACAGAGGAGTATGGGTAAAGGGTGAGAAGATTGCATCAATTGGTGTGGCAATCAAACGCTGGGTCTCCTTTCATGGTCTTTCATTAAACTACCAAACCGACTTAAAATACTTTGAATTGATCACCCCCTGCGGTCTCAAAGGACTAAAGATGACCTCCATGGCAAAGATCCTTGGTGAGGAGATTTGCCGGGAGAGATTGGTTGAAAGGGTATGTTTTCATTTTAAAAAGATTTTTCATAGGGATTGGGAAGAAAAGAATCTTTCAGAGGTTTTAAAAAACCCATCTTTGCTAAATGGGGACTAAAGGGGAAAACGCATTTGTATTTGGAGAGAATATGAATCCCAAAAGCGTGGCTATCATTGGTGGAGGTCCAGGAGGATATGTGGCGGCAATTCGAGCCTCACAATTAGGAGCAAGAGTCACTCTCATTGAGGAGGATAAGGTGGGAGGGACCTGCCTCCATCGAGGATGCATCCCTACAAAATCACTTCTTCACGATGCAAAACTACTTCGTTCAATAAAGAGTTCTATTGTTTTTCAGTCTCTTGTTCCAGAGGGTTTTAATCCCCTCAAATTGATGATGGATCGCAAAAGAAAGGTCGTAGATGAATTAGCAAGAGGGATTGAGATGCTTTTAGAGTCTTACCGTATAACCGTTAAGTATGCTAAGGCGGACCTTTCGGGAAACAGAAAATTGGTTTTAGTAGATCGTTATGGTCGAAAAGAGGTTCTAAAAACAGATGCTCTGATTCTTGCTCCAGGTTCAAAATCAAAAATCCTATCCAATATTTCTCCAGATGGTGGAAGGATCATCACCAGTGACCAGGCCCTGGAGATTAAAGAAGTCCCACGTGAAATGGTGATTGTTGGGGGAGGATATATTGGGGTTGAATTTGCCACAATCTTTCATAGCCTTGGGTCGAGAGTTACGATTGTCGAGATTTTGGAAAATATTCTTTTTGGGCTTGAAGATGAAATGGTCCGAAACCTCCGGAGGTGGATGGAAAAAGATGGGATTAAGATTTTAACCAACTCCTCTATAGAAGAACTCAAACTTAGAGAAGACGGGTTAACACTGAAGGTGAAGACACCAAAGGGTATTCAAGAGATTCCTTCAGAAAAATTGCTTCTCTCAGTGGGAAGGATACCAAACCTTGAGATCGAGTTTTCGAAGGAAGGGATAGAGTTTTCGCAATCAGGAATTCGAGTCAACCGTCGGATGGAGACCAGCAGGCCAAACATTTATGCTGTGGGGGATGCAATTGGAGGAACCCTATTGGCCCACATGGCCATGGAAGAGGGGGTAGTGGCAGCTGAAAATGCGGTGGGGATTAATCACGAAATGGAGGATCGCCCAATTCCTATCTGCATCTTTACTTATCCAGAAGTTGCATCGATTGGCCTTACAGAAAAGGAGGCCAGGGGAAAAACAGAAATTAAAGTAGGACGTTTTCCATTTCGATCAAGTCCTGCTGGAGTGATCTCAGGAGAGACAGAAGGTCTAATCAAGGTGATTGCCAATAGGGCCACTGATGAGATTTTAGGTATCCATATTATTGGGAATGGGGCAAGCATTCTCATTTCGATGGCTACTGCAATGATAGGGAGTAAGTTAAAAGATGTTACTCAATTCGTTCAGGCTCATCCTACTTTACCTGAGGCATTAAAGGAGGCCTGTCTCGATGTAGATGGGTTGGCGATTCATCTTCCGAAACCACTACGAATTCAAAAAAGGTCATAGGGCATTGTTAATTGATAATTAACCATTGAGAATTAGGAATTGAAGAGTATGAAACCTCCTTGGTTAAAAAAACGAATTCCTCCTCTTCAGGATATTCAAAAGGTCAAATCCATATTAGAGGAGTCCTATCTTCATACGGTTTGTGAAGAGGCCTGCTGTCCGAATCTTGGAGAATGCTTCTCAAGTGGGACAGCAACCATTCTCATCCTCGGAAGGATATGCACACGAAACTGCTTTTTTTGTGCGGTAGAGCATGGCTCTCCTTCTTTACCTGACGAGGCAGAACCTCAACTGGTGGCCAAGGCCATTGAGAAGATGGGTCTCCAATATGTGGTAGTTACCTCTGTGACGAGAGACGACTTACCTGATGGGGGGGCATTCCATTTCGCAAAAACGATCCAGGCCATTCGATCAATCGGTAGAGAGATAAAGATCGAGGTATTGATTCCCGATTTTAAAGGAGATCTAAATTCACTCAAAGTGGTCTTGGAAGAAAACCCAGATGTCCTTAATCATAATATTGAGACAATTTCGCGACTTTATCCAACAGTTCGGCCTCAAGCGGATTACAATCGTTCCTTAGAATTATTGAAAAGAGCAAAAGAAATCTCTCCAAATATCCTTACCAAATCAGGGTTCATGCTTGGATTGGGCGAGAGTCACGAAGAGGTCTTGAAGCTTCTTCAAGACCTGAAAGATGTTCAATGTGATTTTTTAACGATTGGTCAATACCTCCAACCCCGAAAGGATCGTTTGCCTGTTGTCCGTTTTATTCCGCCAGAAGAGTTTGAAGAGTATAAAAAGATAGGGGTAGAAAAGGGATTTAAAGCGGTTTCCTCTGGCCCATTTGTTCGTAGTTCCTTTCACGCATTGGAGATGTTCAGCACTATTCCAATTCAATAGAATTCTGGAAAAGCCCCTTGATAAAAAAGCCAGAAGTGGTATATTTTTTAAAAATGAAATTTAATTAGTAAGATCATAAATATAAAGTAAAATGAATAAGATGAGGCCTCATAAAATTTTATTATCATCCATTCTCATCATCTTTATCTTAATTTTTGTTCTCTTCTCTTGTACCCTGAAGGAGGCTCAGCCTCCTTTGGTTCAACCTATGCAATCACCTCCCCCTAAGCCTGTTAAGATTGCCCTGGTGCTGGGAGCGGGTTCCTCTAAAGGTTTTGCACACATAGGGGTGCTTAAGATTCTTGAGATGAACAAAATCCCCATCCACATGATAGTGGGGACAAGTGTCGGGAGTGCGGTTGGTAGTCTTTATGCCTATGGCTACAATGCTATTCAACTTCAGAAACTCTCCTTTTCGATTGAGAAGGGGGATATCATTGACCTTACAATCCCTGAAAATGGATTTATCAAAGGGGAAAAGCTCGAGGAGTTTATCAACAGGAGTGTAAAGTATACCCCTATTGAGAAGTTGAAGATTCCCTTTTATCCAGTGGCCACTGATCTTCAAAGCGGACAGGAGGTGGTATTTGGCAAGGGAAACACGGGAACGGCGGTCAGGGCAAGTTGTTCCATTCCAGGTGTCTTTAGACCTGTAAAGATTGGAGATAAGATGTATGTAGATGGCGGGGTGGTTACCCCTGTGGCGGTAGATGCGGCCAGAAGATGGGGTGCAGATATAGTTATTGCAGTGGATATTTCATCAGGGACCGAAAGAGTCCAGCCTGAGAATACGATTGAAACCATTCTTCAATCGATTAACATCATGTACTCAAAACTTGCCACCATTCAACTTTCGAAGGCCGATGTGGTGATCAGACCAAAAGTAGGCTATATTGGATCAGCCGATTTTTCAAAAAGGCACGAAGCCATTCTTGAAGGGGAGAAGGCTGCGCTGGAGTCCTTGCCTCAAATCCTCCAAATCCTGAACAAATTCAAAGAAGAAGGAAGGTTGGAATAATTATACTGGGAGGTTGATATGAAATACAGATGGAGCAAAATCTTTGCCATTGCGTTATTGGTGTATTTTATTACCAATGGATTTTTATTGGCCAACGAAGAGGCTGTGAAAGAGGCCATTGCTTCGGCGGTCGAGTGGCTTAACTTGGTGGATGATGGTAAATATGATCGGAGCTGGGATGAGTCAGCAAGTCTATTTAAAACCGAAGTTTCGAGGGAAAAGTGGTTTGGCCTTTTAAGAGATAATCGATCTCCCCTTGGAAAGGTTCTGGTCAGAAAATTAAAATTGAAACATTATACGAAGTCCATGCCGGGTGCTCCAGAGGGAGATTATGTAGTCCTTCAATATGAAACGGCCTTTGAAAAAAAACCATCCACCCTTGAGACAATTACCCCTATGTTGGATAAGGATGGTAAATGGAGGGTGATGAATTATTATATCACTTTTTTAGATGAATAATATTTGATATAAGATTTGGAAGAGAAAGCCATGAAGAGTTATCGAAAAGAGTTGTGGTTTGAAGTCCCTTCCAGACGGGCCTTTATCAATATTACCCCAGAGGTTGAAAAATGCCTTAAAGAGAGTGGGATCAAAGAGGGGTTGGTCCTGGTGAATGCCATGCATATCACCGCTTCTGTTTTTATCAATGACGATGAATCAGGACTTCATCAAGACTTTGATACCTGGCTGGAGAAACTTGCCCCCTATCAACCGATTTCACAATATCGCCACAATGTTGGAGAGGATAATGCGGATGCTCATCTTAAAAGGCAGATCATGGGAAGAGAGGTTGTTGTGGCCATCACCAATGGAAAACTTGATTTTGGTCCCTGGGAACAGATCTTCTATGGTGAGTTTGATGGAAGGAGAAAGAAGAGGGTCCTCATAAAAATTATAGGAGAATGAAAAATGACCTTTAATAAGTTTGAAGATAAAAATTCATAACAGAGGTTCGTTTTAGAAGAAAATTTTTTTGAGAAAAAATTTTAATTTATTTTTAAGAGGTTGATCAAAATTAAAATGGTATTAAGGGAACAACGAGTCTATTGACTCAAAATTTACATTTTATTATTATAATTTTAATGTCTCTAGTTTTGCACCTTTCTAATTGAAAATAGAAAGCTCTTACCATATTATTTG
>JBBIRM010000120.1:0-8763 GCA_037441765.1 Deltaproteobacteria bacterium
TCCGAAAATCTTATAAAGCGGGTCGGTTAATAGAATGCCTGAAGAAAGAGGTTTCATCTATGAGATCCTTTTCAATACTCAAGATATTCTGTAGTCCAGGAGCACTCTAAGGTTTCCGCTTATAAGATTTTCTCCGACATCCCTACCCGATTCCCCAGATGAGTTAGGCGTTACCTAAGGGACCTATATTATTATCCGAGAAAGGTCAGATTACATTTGACTTTTGTCTCTCTCTTTTTTTATAACCCTAACCTAAAGGGTAAATTTTCTTGAGGTAATTGTCGGTTAGAAAGGAGTGCTTTAAATGGCCAACCGCATGAAGGGAAGATCCATTGCAAGCCTGCGTGACCTGACCCGAGAAGAAATCGAGGAAATTCTAAAAATGGCTGGTTTGTTAAAATCTCAACTTCGAAATGGAGTTGAACACTATCTATTAAGAGGAAAGACCCTGGCGATGATCTTTGAGAAACCTTCAACACGGACCCGAGTATCTTTTGAAGTAGGGATGTGGCAATTAGGAGGATATGCACTTTATCTGAGCGCAAATGATCTCCAATTGGGAAGAGGGGAGTCCATCGCAGATACCGCCCGAACTCTTTCCCGCTATGTGGATGGAATAATGGCGAGGGTCTTTCATCATCAAAACATTCTCGATTTGATTAAGTATTCAAGTGTTCCTGTGATAAATGGTCTTTCAGACTTTACGCATCCCTGTCAGGGGCTTGCTGATTTATTCACAATTTATGAAAAGAAGGGGAATTTTTCAGGAATAAAACTCGCATACATTGGTGACGCTACCAATGTAGCACATTCTCTTATCTATGGATGTTCTAAGATGGGTATTAATATTACTCTCGGATGCCCTGAGGAATTTGGTCCCCATCCAGAAGTCATCTCAGAGGCAAGGAAAGAGGCAAAAAAGTATGGTTGCGAGATCGTGGTGACAGATGATCCAAAAGAGGCGGTCAGAGATGCAGATATCGTCTATACGGATGTTTGGACCAGCATGGGGAAGGAAAAAGAGCATAAGAAGAGGTTAAAAATATTTAAGCCCTATCAGGTGAACTCAAACTTGGTCAATCTGGCAAAGAAAGATTTCCTCTTCATGCATTGCCTTCCTGCTCATCGAGGCGAAGAGGTGACGGATGAGATTGCAGATTCGAAACATAGCATCATTTTCGATCAGGCTGAGAATAGATTGCATACTCAGAAAGCGCTCATGGTGCTTATAATGTAAAAGACTAAAGCCTATGAATCTTTTAATCAAAAAAGCCACTTTAATCCTTCATGATTTGAAACCTCCTCAGAAAATGGACGTCTTGATTGTGAAGGAAAGGATCAGAGAAATCGGACCTGATATCCAGGATCCAGGTGCAATTATTGTTGATGCAGAAGGGAAATTTTTAGTCCCAGGGTTGGTGGACGTTCATGTCCACTTCAGGGAACCTGGCCAGACAGAAAAGGAGGACATACGGAGTGGTTCCTCTGCTGCTGTTGTTGGTGGGTTTACTACCGTCATCGCTGAACCAAATACAAAACCTCCAATTGATACACCCTATCGTCTTCGTCGACTCTTAGAAAATGCGAGAAAGAAGAGTTTAGTCAACTTTTTTTCCAAAGCAGCCATGACAAGGGGCATGAGGGGAGAAAGATTGACCGACATTGCCAGATTAAAAGAGGCAGGGGCAAGGGCACTTTCTGACGATGGAAATCCGGTTCCTACTTCAAGGCTTATGCGAAATATACTCATAAAAGGAAAGGAGAATGGAATACTGATCACCCCTCATTGTGAAGAGTCTCCATTTTATAGAGAAAAAATCCTAATGAAAAGTAGGGATACGGGGGATGATGTATCTCCCTATACATCTGAAGCCAGATTTATCAAGCGGGATATAGAATTGGCAGAAGAGACTGGAGGCCACCTCCATATATCCCATGTTAGCCTTGCAAAGTCAGTGGATTTAATTTCAAAGGCAAAAAAAAGAGGGGTGAATGTAACTGCAGAAGTCACCCCCCATCATCTCCTCTTGACAGAAAAGATGGCAAGGGAGATTGGGCCCAATGCAAAAGTGAACCCCCCGCTTAGATCTGAGGAGGATGTTTTGGCACTCAGGGAGGGGCTGTCCAGTGGTGTGATAGACATTATAGCCAGCGACCATGCACCCCATACCCCTGAAGAAAAGAATCGAAATTGGGAAGAGGCACCATTTGGTATTATAGGTTTGGAGACAACCTTAGGTCTGGTCTTAACCTTTCTGGTTAGGCCAGGGATTTTAACCCTTTCTCAAGCGATTGAGAAGTTAACCATTTCCCCTGCCAGGATTTTTGGGCTCGATGCTTTGGGAGTGGGTCAACTTAAAGTAGGGGTAAAAGCCGATTTGACTCTCATCGATTTTGAAAGAAAATGGAAAGTGGATGTTAATAGATTTTATTCAAAAGGGAGAAACTCTCCCTTTAATGGATGGGACTTACAGGGAAAGGCTATCCTGACAATTGTGGGAGGACGTATTGTGGCTAAGGAGGGTATTGTCATTTCATAAAATCCCTAAGGATTATGAGTCAGTAATCATATGGTGGCAGAAAGGGGGAGGAGATGGTTAGTTTGAAAGGAAAAGATATACTTCATGGAAATCAATTTTCAAGGAAAGAGGTCGAGGCCATTATCAGTGTCACAGCCCAATTTGAGAAAGAACTTAAGAGGAGGAGCTCAATTCCTCTTTTAAAAGGAAAGATTCTGGCCACTCTCTTCTTCGAGCCCAGCACCCGAACCCGTCTCTCTTTTGAAACAGCAATGCAGAGACTTGGGGGAGGGGTGATCAGCATGGGTTCAGTTGAGGGCTCATCCGTGGCAAAGGGTGAAACCCTAACCGACACTATCCGTACAATCTCTCAATATGCAGACCTGATTGTCATCCGGCATCCCCGAATTGGTTCAGCCAAAGAGGCAGCAGATGCAACCTCTATACCCGTGATTAATGCCGGAGATGGAGCAGGTCAGCATCCCACACAGGCCCTTCTCGACATCTACACTATCCGAAAAGAACTGGGGAGTCTTAATAACCTGACAATTTCACTAGTGGGCGATCTTAAGAACGGCAGAACAGTTCACGCCCTTGTGGAGCTTTTATCCCTCTTTCAGGCCAAACTCTATTTTGTCTCACCAGATTCACTCCGGATGCCTGAAGAGATCACATCAAATTTAAGAAGGAAAGGGGTGGAGATTGTTGAAACGGAGGATATGCTAAAGGCCTGCCAGGCGAGTCATCTCATCTATATGACGCGAATCCAGAAGGAAAGGTTCACAGACCTCTCTGAATATGAGAAGGTGAAAGGCAGTTTTGTCATCGATCAGGCTTTTCTTGATCGATTGAAGAAGAAGATTATAATCCTCCATCCCCTTCCAAGAGTGGATGAGATTCGTCCAGAGGTAGATGATTATCCTGGTTCAGCCTATTTCCGTCAGGTAAGGAATGGTATCTTTGTGCGAATGGCCATCCTTGCTATGGTTTTGGGAAAGCGGTAAAGACTCCAGTAACACCTCACTCATCCGGGGAATCGGGTAGGGATGTCGGAGAAAATCTTATAGCGGAAACCTTTGAGTGCTCCCTTACTACAGAATACCTTGAGTATTGAAAAGGATTTCATAGATGAAACATCTTTCTTCAGACATTCTATTAACCGACCCGCTTTATAAGATTTTCGGAGGTATTCCTGCCCGATTCATATAATTCCCCCATTAAGGGAGGGATTACAGACTCCAAAAAAATCATCTTGACTTCACCAATGTATTTTTATAAAAGAGAAGGCATGATCTTGAGACTTGAAGAGATAGAGAGAAAGGTCTGGGAGGAAGAAAAACTATTCCTTATGAAACAGGTTGGGATTCTCCTCATTAAAAACAATGCGATCAAATTTGGAGATTATATCTTAGCCTCCGGAAAGAGGAGTCCTTACTATATTGACCTCAGGCAGACGATCTCAAGCCCTATTACAATGGATTGGATTGCAAACTCCCTTACTCGAATCATTATTAATGAAGTGAGCAGGGACAGGGTGGATAAGATCTTGGGTGTCCCAACTGCAGGGGTCCCTTTCGCCACGGTTGTAAGCCAAAAACTTGGGATTCCACTTATCTACTATCGTCAGGCCCGAAAGGAACATGGGGTAAGAAAGAAGGTGGAGGGAATCCTTGAACGAAATGATCGAGTTTTGATCATTGACGACCTCATAACCACTGGTGAGAGCGTAATCGAAGCAGCAGAGGTGGTTAGGGAACAAGGTGGTCTGGTCAACGAATTGGTGGTACTTTTAGACCGTGAGCAGGGAGGTGTCCATAGACTTCGGGCAGCAAGGATCGAGCCTCACGTTCTTTTCAAAATCACGGATGCATTTAGATGGTTACATTCGGTTGGTCTGATTGAAGATAAGGTTTATGAGATGGTGATGAATTATATTGAAGAAGAAAGCAAATCTTCCTTACTTCCACCATCTTCCTGAGATTCTTTCTCCACTATCCAAGATCCATCTGAAACGGAATCGGATAATCCCCGGTGAAACAGGCATAACAAAACTGCTCTTCCCTTGGTTTAACACAGTTTTTTAATCCATCTAAACTTAAATAATTTAAAGAGGTTGCATTAATAAACCTCTGAATTTCCTTTACATTTAGAGAAGAGGCGATTAACTCAGTTTTTTTAGGGGTATCGATTCCAAAAAAGCAAGGGTGAGTAATTGGCGGGGAACTGATTCTCATATGGACCTCTTTTGCCCCTGCGCCCCTGAACATCTTAATAATCTTACGGCTGGTTGTGGCCCTGACAATGGAGTCATCTACTGTGACTATTTTTCTGTTTTTTAGCAACTCTTTTACTGGATTCAGTTTAATCTTTACCCCGAAGTGACGGATCCTCTTTTCGGGTTCGATAAAGGTCCGTCCAATGTAGTGATTTCTTATCATTCCCAGTTCGAGTGGAATCTTTGATTCAAAGGCATAGCCTAATGTTGCAGGAAATCCCGAGTCAGGAATGGGGACAACCATGTCAACATCTGCAGGGGATTCTTTTGCCAATTGGATTCCTAATGATTTTCTTACTTCGTAGACACTTCGGTTAAAGATAAAACTATCTGGTCTTGCGAAATATATGAATTCGAAGATGCACTGATGGATCGCTCGGTGAGGGAAGGGTTTAAATGATTTGACCCCATTCTCGTTGATGAATAGTATTTCCCCTGGTTCGATCTCTCTAAGAAATTTTGCACCGATCAGGTCAAAGGCACAGGTTTCCGATGCAATAACAGGTGAGTCTTTAAGCTGTCCCAAAACCAGTGGCCTGAAGCCATGAGGGTCACGAACTGCCACCATCTCCTTTTCCGTCAAAAAGAGGAGCGAATAAGCCCCTTCGACTTTTCTCAGGGCATGAATAACCCTGTCTATAAATTTCTTTTCCTTTGCCCGAGCGATAAGGTGGACAATCACTTCGGTATCCATATTTGACTGGAAGATAGATCCCTGCGATTCGAGTTCGCTCCGAATAAAGAGGGCGTTGGTCAGGTTTCCATTATGACAGATGGCCATCCCTCCCTTAGAATAGTCCACAACAAAAGGCTGGGCATTTTTCAGTTCACTCGAGCCAGCAGTAGAGTAACGGACATGACCGATGGCACAAATCCCAGGAAGTTTCTTGAGTACATCCCGGGTAAAAATCTCTGAAACAAGGCCCATCTGTCGGTAATGATAGAGTTTCTTTCCATCGGATGAGACAATTCCAGCACTTTCCTGTCCCCGATGCTGTAAAGCATAGAGGCCAAGGTAGGTATGGTTGGATGCTTCGGGATGGTTAAAAATACCAAAAATTCCACACATTCTAAACATTTTATAAATGGTTAAAAAAATATTGTCAATGAAACAATTAGAGAGTGCTGAAAAAGTATTTAAAAAAGAGATTTTTAATCCTGTCTCCCCAGTCTTTCGAGGACTTCTTTATTAGAAATCTCAATTAAAGTTTTTCTTTGACTTGGAAGCCAAATTTTATTATTTATATGGTATTAGAAAACATATTATACGAGGAGGTTAGAGATGAAGGTATTGGGGATTCTCGGTAGCCCAAGGATAGGAGGAAATAGTGACATTCTATTAGATCAAGCCTTAGCAGGTGCAAGGGATTTAGGGGCGAAGGTTGAAAAGATTTCCCTCTATAAGAAAAAGATTTCTGGATGCCTTGATTGTGGAAAGTGTAACGAGACAGGTCTATGTGTTATCAAGGACGATATGCAGTCAATTCAAAAAAAGATACTTGAGGCAGACGCCGTGATCCACAGTGTTCCTGTTTACTTTTGGGCAATGACTGCCCAGATGAAGGCCTATCTTGACCGCTGGTGCGCTTTTTTTGATGGGAATTGGAAGATACATAAATTCTATTATCCCAAGATGAGCAAAAAGAAGATTGGTGTTATCACACTATGCGGAGACCCAGACGTCTCCTTAGGCGATCCGATCATAAAAAGTTTTAAAAATACATGCGATCTTTCAGGATTGAAATGGTTGGGTTCGGTAAGGGCATCCGCCTTTCTGAAAGGGGAGATTTCAAAAAACAATAAGGCGAAAAAGCAGGCCTATCAATTGGGCCAGAAAGCCGTCAGGGAGTAAAGATTATTTATCCAGACTACTTTACCTGCCAATTCTCATATTTTTAGGATAATTTATTACATTAAATTATTTCTTTAAGTAAATAACTTTTAAATAAAAATTCACTTGTCACCATTTCGGGAACCAATAAGTTTGCACAATATCTTTTTATTGCAATTTTGGCCTCCATCAAACATCTAGTAGGGTTACGTCGTCACAGGTGATAGGAAAATGACAACTTTCTCCTTCTGGCAAAGATGGTTACTCATAGTCGGGTTGATAATCACCGTTTTTGGAATTGCAATGGCACTTCTCAGCGGGACACCGCTCTTTGACTTGTTCAATCTCCAGATTGACCCTGCTTTCTGGGGTATGAACGCAGTCGACAATCCTGTCAAGCAATTCCAGCAATGGATTTATGGAGTCTGGGGTGCAACTATCGCGGGTTGGGGGATCTTCGCAACTTACATCGCGCGCTATCCATTTAAGAAGAAGGAGAAATGGGCATGGAATTGTATCGTTTTAGGGTTGGTCGTTTGGTTTATTCTCGACACTTCGCTTTCCTTCTTCTACAAGGTTTATTTCAATGTGGCGTTTAATACGGCTTTGCTTGCCTTGGTAATATTGCCCCTAATTTTCACGCGTAAAGACTTTAAACACATGAAAAGCAATTGAAAAGTGCATCTTTTTCTAATCCAAATAAATGAGTGAGACCACTGGCTTTTAAAACTCTGAATTTTTTGCCGTGGAACTAAAAAACTTTTTTGAAAATATTCTTGACTGAAAATTTCAGTCAAATATTTTCTCTATTCCCTCTCAATTCCCAAAAACCTCCCGCAAAGGCTTAAACCAGGATGAACTCATATCTATCTGATAATAAACACGCCCACTTGCCTCTCTCCGTCTCAATATCCCCAACCTATAAAGATTCTCAAGTTCCCTTTGAACCGCCTGAAGAGATAAACCAGTCTCATACATGATCTCCCGCTGATAAAACGATTTGTTAGGATGACTTAAAAGCAGAGCCAGGATTCTTGGCCTCGATATAGACCCAAAGAGTTTTACCATCCTTTCTTCCATAAGTTCTCTTCTTTTCATAATAATCGGTAATCATTATATGTTGACTGATATACTCAGTCAATAGGTTATCTTTGAATGATCTTCCGCTGGATATTATTGTTTCCTTAAAGAGTACCTTCGGTATAAATCAGGAAAATGTGAGGTATGAATAAGTTATATTCCTTCTGACTGAATAATTCAGTCAGATTAAAAGGTTGTAGTTAGAAATTAGAATATTTTCCTATATTTCGCTCATACCTCTAAAATGAGTTTGGAGGGATTAGTATTGACTGAAAATTTCAGTAAATTAAATAGTCTTAATTTGAATTTTCTTCTTTCAAATCTAATCACTTAATTATTAAATGGATTTAGGAAGTGTAGGTAAACTTTGGCATATATAGAGATTTAATTAAGGGTACAGAGATATTGTGATCTGAGGAATTGAAGAAACGGCCAGATTATTTGGAAAGATACATTACAGTGCTGTCAAAAAGATATCTACAAAATACAAAAAGGAATTGGCTAAAATGGCAAGAAATGTTGTATCAATTGTCAAGACTTGACACCTTTATCTCGATAACGCTTGCTACTAAATTTAACATCTAAAAACTTCTGAAATTGGCATGACTTAAAGACCTTGCTTATATTTTTTGCGCTAAGACCGTCGTAAAGGCGAGGTTTCACCTGAATTCTCGATCCGCTATAAAATCTTGCTATTTTTTACCCTCGTAATCGATGGCTTTAAGGAAATATCCATATTCAGGACAGTTTAAGAAGTTAAATTTAAGATTCTTATCAGTAAATTGACCTCGGATTTCTATCACATAGTCCATTGATACCCTGAAAAGTTGCCCATGATAAACGAAAACATGACCTTTCTTAAGACGTGGCAATTTAATTTCTGAAAAAGTACAAGTTGCTGTGCTTAGGTTAAAGTCGACTATTTTATCGTCAACATAAATACCTTTAATCTTAGGCCTTCCCGCAAGATTGCCATCTAGCGTGACTTTATTACGACTATTTTATTTTTGGCTCAACACAGAATTTTGTGGTAGCTTTTCCATGGAGTAAATTGTGAC
>JBBIRM010000121.1:0-8748 GCA_037441765.1 Deltaproteobacteria bacterium
TCCATGAAGGTTTTTTAAGAAGACTAAGAGTGCACTTTTAATTCTTAAATGACAAATTTTTTCTTTTCCTTGCCAACTTTTCTTTTTTATGTTAATCAAAAAATTCTAAAGGGTTTTTTGATTCAAACGAAAAGCCAGTTTTTTAGTATAATAACCCGAAAAGACTGGGGAATACAATGGATTACAGAAACACGCTAAATCTTCCGAAAACAGATTTTCCAATGAAGGCCAATCTGGCCAAAAGAGAACCTGAGATTCTGAAACAATGGGAGACCGAAAAGATTTACCACAAAATCACACAACAATCAAAGGGAAGGGCGAAGTATATTCTTCACGATGGGCCTCCTTACGCCAATGGAAATATTCATATCGGTACCGCTCTCAATAAGATATTAAAGGATTTTATTGTTAAATCGAAATTCATGTCAGGATTTGATAGTCGATATGTTCCAGGTTGGGATTGCCATGGATTGCCTGTTGAGCATGAGGTGGAAAAAAGTTTGGGAAGAAGAAAAGAGTCCCTTTCCCTAATTGAGATTCGAAGGGGATGCCGAGAATATGCTGACAGATTTGTAAATATCCAGAGAGAGGAGTTTAAACGCCTTGGTGTTTTTGGGGAGTGGGAGAATCCTTATCTTACCATGAATTTTTCCTACCAGGCAACCATTGTCCGAGAATTTGGAAAGTTTCTCCTCAATGGATCAGTTTATAAAGGGAAAAAACCTGTTCACTGGTGCCCCACCTGTAAGACTGCCTTAGCAGAAGCAGAGGTAAAATATGAGGACCACAGATCCTCATCAATCTACGTTAAATTTAAATTGGTCTCAGAGATTGGAAGCCTTTTTCCAAACGTGAAGAAGAAACCTGTTTACGTAATCATCTGGACCACCACTCCATGGACTATCCCTGCGAATCTTGCCATTGCCTTTCACCCGGATTATACCTATGTCGCAGTGGATATCGGCCAAGAGATCTACATTTTGGCAGAGTCTTTGCTGGAAGAGGTAATGGGAAAATTGGGGATTGAAAAATATGAGGTGTTAGCCAAATTCCCCGGTCAGAAAGTCGAAGGCTTAAAGTGTAAGCACCCTTTTTTAGACCGTGACTCACTCCTCATCCTTGCCTCCTATGTCACATTGGATACAGGGACAGGATGCGTCCATACCGCTCCAGGCCATGGTCAGGAAGATTATGAAAGTGGCATTCAGTATGGACTTGAGATTTATAGCCCAGTGGATGATGATGGCCGGTTCACTCAAGATGTCCCATTTTTTGCTGGCCAATTTGTCTTTGATGCCAATGAGGCGGTCAACAGAAAACTTTCCGAGGTAGGAGCCTTGCTAAAAGAGGAGACGATCGAGCACTCCTATCCCCACTGTTGGCGAACCAATGATCCCATCATCTTTAGAGCAACGGAGCAGTGGTTTATTTCTATGGAGAAGAATGGACTGCGTAAAGAAGCACTTCGGTCAATCAACGAGGTGAAGTGGATTCCACCATGGGGAAGAGACCGGATTTATGGGATGATTGAGAATCGACCAGATTGGTGCGTATCGAGACAGAGGGCATGGGGAATTCCTATTCCTGTTTTCTACTGCAAAGGGTGTAAAAATTCTTTGATTTCACAAGCGGTCATCGATCATGTGATCAAACTATTCGAAAAGAAGGGAGCGGATGTCTGGTTTGAAGAAGAGGCGAGTGGCCTTCTTCCTGGAGGCACTCAATGCCCGCAATGTGGTGGAAAAGAGTTTACCAAGGAGATGGACATCCTGGATGTTTGGTTTGATTCAGGAGTTTCCTATGCAGCGGTTTTGGAACCGAGGGAGGATCTTAAATTCCCTGCCAGCCTCTATCTCGAAGGAAGCGATCAACACCGGGGGTGGTTTCACAGTTCCCTCTTAACATCGGTTGGGACAAGGGGAAGAGCCCCCTATGAGGTTGTGCTCACCCATGGGTTTGTAGTGGATGGGGAAGGAAAGAAGATGTCAAAATCGGCTGGAAACGTCATTTCCCCTGAGGAGGTCATTCAACAAATGGGTGCTGATGTGCTAAGGCTTTGGGTGGCTGCAGAGGATTACAAGGATGATATTAAGATCTCCGATGAGATCTTGAAGCGACTGGCAGATGCTTATTTTAGAATCCGAAACACCTTCCGATTCCTACTGGGAAATCTTTACGATTTCGATCCTGAGAAGGATCGAATTCCTTATGCGCAACTTCAGGGGATTGATCGTTGGGCACTGCACCACCTTCAGAAACTGATCGCCAGGGTTCGGGAGGCCTATGATAGGTTTGAATTCCATGTCGTATATCATGCCATTCAGAACTTTTGTGCAGTTGAGATGAGTTCCCTTTATTTTGATATTTTAAAGGATAGGCTTTACACCTCCTCTCCTAAATCTTTGGGCCGTAGGTCTGCACAAACTGTCCTTTATGAGATTTTAAAAAGCCTCACCACCCTGATGGCACCCATACTTGCATTTACCACCGAGGAGGTTTGGAAGCATTTGCCTCCTGAAGCAGGAAAGGTTGAGAGCGTCCATCTTGCCTCTTTTCCGGAGGTGAAAGCCGAATATATGGATGAGACCATAGAGGATCATTGGGAAAGGATATGGGAGATTCGGGCAGTAGTGACCAAAGCCTTGGAGGATGCTCGAAAGGCAAAAAAGATTGGACTTTCCCTCGATGCCCAGGTTCATCTTTATCTTCCAGAGAAACTCTACCATTTTATTCTTCCATATGAGGGGGACCTACCTTCCATCTTTATTGTATCCTCAGTGACCCTTAACCCAACAAAAGATGGGAAAGAGGTAAGGGCTGAGGTCTATAGGGCAGAGGGAGAGAAATGCGAAAGATGCTGGAGTTATGATAAGAGTGTGGGTCAATATTCTGATCATCCAACCATTTGTCAGAGGTGCTTAAATGTGATTCAGGGATAAGGGTGAGGCGTAAAATTGCTTAGATCAATAGGGTTAAAATTTTAGTTTGAACTGTGCCGTGGCTTAATCTAATGAGGATCAGGAGAAAGTATCAATTCCTTTTAATAATAAGCCTATTTGTTCTCATTCTGGATCAGTGGAGCAAATATCTTGTCCAGAAGAGATTGCACCTCTTTCAGAGTTTTGAGGTGATTAAAGGGTTCTTCAATCTCGTTCATGTAAGAAATAAGGGAGGGGCATTTGGGATCTTTGGAGGAGCGAGAGGGGAACTCTTTTCTTCTCTTTTTATTTTGGTTTCATTTGTTGCCATTGGGGCCATCCTTTATTTCTTTATAAAGGTCAACGAGAGGGAGAAATCCCTTCTTTTTGCCCTCTCTCTTGTTCTGAGTGGTGCCATCGGGAACCTGATTGACCGATTGGTTTATGGGGAGGTTGTAGATTTCCTTGATTTTCACCTCTTTTCTTATCATTGGCCTGCCTTTAACATTGCAGATTCTGCCATCACCCTTGGCATTGGTCTTTTGGCTTATAAACTTGTATTTCAAGAATTTCGAAGAAGCATCAAATAGCGATGTACCCCATTCTTATTCGACTGGGCAATTTAAATATTTACGCCTATGGATTTTTCGTCATCTTGGGATTTGCAGTTGGGACGCTTCTTGCCATCTGGAGGGCTAAGAGGCAAGGGATTTATGTCCCTTTTGAGAGATTGGTTGACCTCTTCTTCTATAGTGTCCTTTCCGCTATTGCAGGGTCGAGGATTCTCTATGTCCTGATAAACTTCGATTCCTATCGTAAAAACCCATTTAAAATATTTGACCTCTCTGAGGGGGGATTGGTCTTTTATGGAGGACTCCTTTTGGCTATTGGCATTTCCATACTTTATATGAAGCGCCATAAGATGCCTCTCTGGAGGCTTGCGGACCTGGTTTCCCCTTCAATTGCACTTGGGCTTTTCTTTGGAAGGTTGGGTTGTTTTTCGGCGGGGTGTTGCTATGGAAGGGAAACATCTCTCCCTTGGGCTGTGGTCTTTAAAGACCCAAACTCGTTGGCCCCCTTAAATGTTCCCCTCCACCCTGTTCAACTATATGAGGCTGGGATGGCACTATTTCTTTTCTCATTCTTAATTCTTTGGGAGTCGAGGAAGGGATTTGAAGGAGAGATCTTTTGGCTCCTCATCCTCCTTTATTCCATCGGCCGTTTTTTTATTGAATTTCTCAGGGGCGACCCGCGTGGGTTCTTTTATGAGCCTTTTCTTTCCACCTCCCAGGCCATTGGAATCCTTCTGGTTATAGTCTCTCTTTTTATGTTATTCTATTTAAAAAGAAAAGCAGGGAAGTAAAATGGCAGTCTTAGAAATATTGAAATATCCTCACCCCTTACTTAAGAGGCGAAGCACAGAAGTTAAGAGGATTGATGGGGAGGTAAAAAAATTGATAGAGGACATGAAGGAGACGATGTATCAGGCCAATGGGATCGGACTTGCTGCATGCCAGGTTGGGGTGAGTCAGAGGGTAATTGTTCTGGATGTAAGTCCCATGGATCCTGATCATGAATTCTTCGCTATGATTAATCCAGAAATTGTCTATGAAGAGGGCGAAATCGAATACGAGGAGGGATGTCTGAGTGTTCCAGAATGTGTGGAAAAGGTGAAGCGAAAAGAGAGGATATGTGTAAAAGGACTTTCCTCAGAGGGAGAAGAGATGGAGATCAAGGGAGAAGGGATATTAGCCATCGCCCTTCAGCACGAGATCGACCATCTCAATGGTATTCTCATCTTGGACCGAATCAGTCGATTAAAAAGAGAGGTTTATAGAAATAAACTGAAGAAGGCAAAAAAGAAGGAAGAGAAGGATTGATAGAGAGTTGCCGGATTATATTCTTTGGGACACCTTCCTTTGCTATCCCCACACTGATTTCCCTCATTGAGGGCCCAGATGAGGTCGTGGCAGTAGTCACCCAACCAGATCGCGAGAAGGGGAGGGGGAGAAAGATAACCCCATCTCCTGTAAAGGAGGTTGCCCTACAGTATAAAATCCCTGTTTTTCAACCTGAGAAGGTGAAAGATGATGTGTTCTATGAGAACCTCAGATATCTTAATCCAGACCTTATAGTAGTGGTCGCCTATGGTCAGATCTTACCTAAGTCAATTCTGGTCATTCCAAGGTATGGAGCCATTAATGTTCATGCCTCTCTATTACCAAAATATCGAGGAGCCTCTCCAATCGCATGGGCCATTCTCAAAGGAGAAAAGATTACAGGTGTAACCACTATAAAGATGGATGAGGGAATGGATACAGGAGATATCCTTCTACAGAAAGAGGTTACCATTGGAGAGGCGGAGACATTTGAGAGCCTTCATGACCGGCTGGCTTTATTGGGTGCAGAGGTATTGATGGAAACACTCGAGAAGATGAAAAAAGGGGATCTTGCCCCAGTTCCCCAGGATCATTCAAAAGTAACCCTTGCCCCTCGGTTTAAAAAAGAGGATGGACGAATCGATTGGGAAAGAGAAGCAAAGGAGATCGATTGTCAGATCCGCGCTCTCAATCCATGGCCAGGTGCCTACACGGAATGGAATGGCCGTTTCCTGAAGATCTTTTCAGGAGAGATAAGGCAGGGAAGAACGAAAGGAGAGGCAGGAAGAGTGGTTTGGGTTGGATCGGATTTTATTGAGGTTGAAACCGGAGATGGATTCCTTCTCATTAAAGAGGTTCAATTGGAGGGTAAGAGGAGAATGAGTGTAAGGGAGTTTCTCTCCGGCCATCCCATTTCGGTTGGAACAATATTTCATTAAAATTTGGTTTTTGAAATATCACTTAGGGGATTAACTAAGTAATCTAAAATCAGCATTTTGAAATAAGACTCTGGAGTTACCTTGGAGAACAGACCCAAAAAGAGAATCTTCATTGGATTGTTAGTCCTGACCTGTCTGATTCTATTCTTTCTCATCTTTCTTCTCTGGTATGTCCCTTTGGTAGGGTTGAAGAATATTCATCCTCTGGCACCCCTCATTTTTACCATAGCTCTGGCCACACTGGTCTTCCTTATGCTTTCCGGAGGGTTACTTCTCATCTTTACCATTCTCAGGAGGAAGGATATCCTATTCTCCCATAAGTTGAGAGGGGTGGTGACAAAGGTCCTTTTTCCCTTTATGATCTTGATGGGAAGATTAGTAGGGGTTTCGAAGGAGAAGGTTCAACAGTCTTTTATTGAATTGAACAACCACCTGGTTCGTTCCAACCAACATCGAACAAAACCCCATAGATTGTTGATTCTGCTTCCCCACTGTATCCAGAATTTTGATTGCCAGATAAAGATCACAGGAAATATTAAGAATTGCAAGGGTTGCGGAAAGTGTGAAATAAAAGATCTGATTCAACTGGCAGACCAATATCAGGTCAATATTGCTGTGGCTACAGGCGGAACGCTGGCCCGAAGGATCATTGTTGAGAACAAGCCCGAGGCCATTGTGGCGGTGGCCTGCGAACTTGATCTAACCAGTGGGATTCAAGACAGTTATCCCATCCCGGTCATAGGCATACTTAATGAGAGGCCTTATGGGCCCTGTATCAATACTCGGGCGGATATTAAAAAGGTAAAGAGTGCCATTCTGGATTTCCTCGGCTCTGAACCCTGAGGGATTTTTCCTCCAACTGAAGATGGGTTGAAAAATGAAAAAGTGTGATCATTTGACAAATCATTCCGAAATAATTATATAATATTTCAAAAGGAGGTGTTGTCTTGGATGAATCAATTTAAGACATTTCTCTTAATGCTTGTTTTAACACTCCTGTTTATTTTAGTAGGCTCTGCAATAGGGGGAAAGAGCGGAGTGGTTTACGCCTTTATCCTGGCAGCCCTGATGAACTTCTTTGCCTACTGGTTTAGCGATAAGATTGTGCTCCGAATGTATGGGGCACATGAAGTCTCTCAATCCGAAGCCCCTGAACTTTATCAGATTGTTGGAGATCTGGCCAATAAAGCCGGGATGCCAATGCCCAAGGTCTACATTATGGAAAATGATACACCCAATGCCTTTGCTACGGGGAGAAATCCTGAGCATGCAGCCGTGGCAGTGACAACAGGACTTATGAGAATCCTTTCGAAGGATGAATTAAAGGGTGTGATTGGACACGAACTTTCTCACATCAGGCATCGGGATATTCTTGTCAGCACGATTGCAGCCACGCTTGCAGGAGCGATTGGCATGCTTGCTCGAATGGCCCAATGGGGGGCCATCTTTGGTGTGGGACGTTCTGATGAGGAAGAGGGGGGAGGAGGGAATTTTTTAGTGGTTCTCATCTTCTCGATCATCGCTTCCATTGCAGCCCTTCTCATTCAGATGGCGATCTCTCGTTCAAGGGAATATCTGGCTGATGAAGGAGGAGCAAAACTCAGCCATCCCCTCTATTTAGCCAAGGCCTTGGGGAAGTTGGACTTTGCTTCCAAACGCATCCCAATGGAAGCAAACCCTTCTACTGCCCACATGTTCATTGTTAATCCCTTAAGGGGAGGCGGAATCCTTTCTCTCTTCAGCACCCACCCTCCTATCGAGGAGCGAATTGCACGCCTTGAGGAGATGGCAAGGACAGGTATATTTTGAAGAGAAAAGAGCCCAGGGAGATTTGTCTTGAAATCCTGAATCAGATAGAAGAGACAGATGACCATCTGGATTGGCTCCTCACACAATACTTTAAAACCTACCGCTACCTCTCTGGCATAGATCGAGCTTTTCTAACGGAGTTATGCTACGGTATACTCCGTTGGAGAGGCAAGCTGGATTGGACCACCCAGCAGTTCTCACACATCCCTTTTGAAAAAATCGAACTGAAGATCCTTAACATCCTTCGCTTAGGTCTATATCAGATCCTTTTTTTATCGAAAACTCCTGCTTCCGCATCTGTCAATGAATCTGTGAAATTGGCCAAAAAGATTAGAGGCGAGGGCGGAGCAAGTTTCGTAAACGCAATTCTTCGTTCAGTAATCCGAAAAAAAGGGGAGTTGACTTATCCTGATATCAAAAAAGATCCAGACCTATACCTGTCTGTGATTCACTCCCATCCGCTCTGGTTGATCCAGAGATGGATAAAGGAGATGGGGGTTGAAAGGACAATGGAGATTTGCCTCTTCAATAATGAAATTGCACCACTCACACTTAGAACCAACACCCTCAAGATAGATAGAGAGAATCTTATTAAAAAATTAAAAGAAAATGGACTAAACCCTTCTCCTACTTTTTATTCAGAAGAGGGGATTGTTCTAAAAGAACCTCCGCCTGTTTCAGAACTCCCTTTTCATCAAGAAGGATTCTTTATTATCCAGGATGAGGCCTCGCAATTAGTGACCTCCATTTTGGATCCAAGGCCTGGAGAGATAATCCTTGATGGTTGTGCAGGGCCTGGAGGGAAGACCACTCATATCGTTCAGAGAATGGAAAATCGTGGTAAAATCTACGCTCTGGACCTAAATAGGGAAAAGTTAAATTTAATTGAAAAGAGGTGCCGCCAATTAGGGATTGAGATTGTCAAGACCATAAAAGGAGATGCGACCTGTCCCCCTTATGTGATTAAGGACATTAAGTTTGATAGAATTTTAGCCGATGTCCCTTGTTCAGGATTCGGTACAATCCGTAGAAACCCAGATTTAAAGTGGAAAAGGAGGCAAGAAGATATCAAAAGATTGAGTGCTCTTCAAACTAATATTTTAAGAGGTTTTGCCCCTTTGGTGAAGAAAGGAGGCCTGCTGGTTTATAGCACCTGCACTGTTTTTACTGAAGAGAATGAGGAGGTAATCGAAGGGTTTCTAA
>JBBIRM010000122.1:0-8654 GCA_037441765.1 Deltaproteobacteria bacterium
TTGACCTTCTGAAATGAAAGGACCTCCTTCTCCTTTAGGGCAAAACCCTAATTCTTCCACTTCAATAATTTCAGAGATACTAAAACAGTCGTGCATCTGGGCCACATTGATTTCATCAGGACCTGTCTTAGCCCTCTCATAAGCCTTCTTGGCTGCCAATCGGAGATGGGGCCAGTCGCCTAAATGTTCCCCCGGCCAATTTGCAGTTACACTGTGAAGCGACACCTGGGCCCCTCCCCTGATGTAAACTAAGGGTCTTTCTGTAAGTTCTTTTGCTTTTTCCTCGGAGGCAATGATCACCGCAGAAAACCCATCACTCAAAGGACAACAGTCAAACATCCCAAGTGGAGGAGCAATGTCTTTTGCGGTAAGCACCTCCTCCAGGGTCAACTTCTTCTGAAAATGCCCCTTTGGATTGTTCAGACTATAATCATAATTGACAATGGAAACATCGGCTAAGGCCTCTCTCTTTGTGCCATAGTGCCTCATATGATCTTTGGCGATAAATGCAAATAGCAGGGGTGGAGGGCCAACATTCTGCGGTCCATCCCAGTCGTGATCCACGGAGGCAATCTCATCATATTGCACCTGCCATCTCTCAGGGGTATAGAGTTTCTCTCCTCCCATTACCATCACCACTTCAGCCATCCCACTCTCAACCAATCCTTTTGCCATGAGGATTGAGGTGCTTCCACCCGCACAAAGAACATCTACCCTTGCGCAGATGGAGGTTGGCTTTAGCCCAACCCTCTCAGCCACCACAGGAGCGGTATTTGCCTGACAGGAGCGTCTTCCAACGAATGTGGAGGCGAAGAGTAGACCATCAATCCCTTTTGGTTTAAGAGTGGGGATATCTCCTAAACACTCCTTGGCTGCCTCCTGAGCCATATCTATATAACTTGCCTCCCTCACCCCCCACTTACACATCCCTCCAGCAATGATGCATGCTCTTCGGTTAGCCATCGCCTTCCTCCTCCTAACCTAAACCCCAATTGATTTAGCAATCAGTTCTGAAATGTCCATCACCTTCAGGTGATCGCCTGTTTCTTTTATGGCCGAAATAAAATTATTCTTACACCAGGGACAGGCAGAGACGAGCGCTTCAGCACCAATCTCTCGCACCTCCTCAAGCCGATGCTTGGCTGAAAACGAAGCAAGTTCAGGGAAGGCCACACGGGTTCCCCTCCCTGCACCACAGCAGAACGCATTCTCTCTAATCCTTGGCATTTCAACAAAATGGATTCCTGGAATAGAATTGAGGATATTCCTCGGTTGAGTGTATAATCCTTCTGTCCCCCTGCGTCTCTTAAGAGGAGGATTTACCATACCCATCCATCCTCGCTCACCCTTCCATGGTGTCCAGGAGTCGCAGAGCCTGCTGATGCTACAGGAATCATGGTAGGTCAGCCTTAGATCTACTGGTTTTGTCAATTTGAGAAGACCCTTCCTTAGCATCTCATCAGCAAACTCCACAAGATGAACAACCTTAAATCCCAGATCTGATGTAGAAATGTTTAGCATCTTTGGATAATCCACTTTCCACATTCGGTAACCTTCTGCACAACTGGTCAGAAGCATGGAGGCCCCTGTCTTCTTAACCGCCTCTATATTCCTCCTTGCTATCTCCCTTGCCTCATCAATCATGCCAACCGAATAAAGCGTATTCCCACAACACCACTCTTCCTTCATCAGCATGAAGGGGACACCAGAGGCATTCAGAATCTTAGCGGTTGACTGAGCGATTTCAGGATTGGAATAGGAGGCTGAGCAGCCAACAAAATAAAGCACCTCTGCCTTCTCGGAAACCTTGATCTCAGAGGTAACCCACCCCCTCCTCTCCTGATGAGGTGAGCCAAACTGGTTATGCTCAGTGGAAATATTTTTAGCCACCTTTTTGTGACCCTCCAGAGGACCCGCACCATCTTTTACAGCCTTAATTCTTAGTGCCTCGAGTGTGAGACCGATCTCCAAATCAAGATTCCTCTTACAACCTACGTCACATGCCCCACAGAGAGGATCTGCATAAAGAACCTCAAGAAGCTTTGGAGTCCACTTTAGCCTACCCTCTGCCAGAGCGGTTCCAATTCTCATCTTTCCAAAAGCTCCATAGGCGTCAAATGGATTCCAGGTATTGCTCGGACAACGGGTTGTAAACTTGATCCCTGGCATATAGGTATGCTCTACCCAGTAACATCCCTTGCACTTGATACACCGACTCATATCATAAAGAAAATTATCTAAATTGGTGACATCTAAACTCAGTTGCCTTTTTGGCATCTTCCTCCTCCTTAAAAGCAGAGATTTCCTGGATTCATAATGTTGTTAGGATCAAAAAGTTTCTTCACCCGTTTGAGGGTCATGGTATAACCTGCTGCCCGTTCATAAATAATGGGCGCAATCTCTCCATAGGGCCTTGAAAAGAATGCCCCTTCATTAATCAAGGCAGGAATTGCCTCACGATATAAACTCTGAACCTTTTTAACCTCTGTGGGATTTTCAGGATTATAGAAGAAATTGAATTCAAGATGGCAGGCTCTATTATGCTCAATTGGCTGTAAATATTCCCCAATATCATTTATCGGGTAATTGTTTCGGATGGCAATCTCTTGAACTTTATCGATGAATTTCTTTGCCAGGATTGGTCTGGTAATAAAGAATAGGCTCTGGCATCCACCCTTGTAACGATTTTTCCAGTATGGCAACTCCCCTGGCCACGGTCTACGGAGCAACGAAAGGACCTTCCTACCTAAACCTAAAATCCCGGGGAGGGTATCACTCAAACTGATCTCTTTGAACTCATTTTTCAATATTTCATTTAAAGCATTCTCCTCATATCTTATCTTCTCCTCCGGACGTCTGATTAATCCGCTTAAGACTAGGATGAGTGTCCAGGGAGGAAGTTTTCCCCTCAACTTTTCAAACTCCCCAGGCCAGTCCTCTGCAAGAATTCCTGCAAGGTTTATATTGTTGAGTAGAAGACATTCTTGCCCTATTCTTCGAGGTAAAACCCTGTACAAAAACTCCACCGCATAAGGGAGATCATTGACAGGAGCAAAAAGTACCTTATCAATTTTTGGAATCGATTCAATCTTCAAATTGGTCCATGTGACCACACCCATCGTTCCCTGGGCCCCCTGCAAAAATCTATAGAAATCGATCCCTGGCCCTGAAGGATTTGCTCCCTTTGATTTAGAGTCTGGATATCCATTGACACTGGCAGAGCCCGTTCTGAAAATCTCACCTGTTGGCCAAACGACCTCCATGCTCTGAAGGGGTTCTCCGTAATCATAAACTGTATTGGTTGGGACCTCCCTCTCAAGATAGTCCGTAAGGACAGATCGCTTAGAATGAGGTAGCAAAGGCATGATCACCCGAAATCCCTTCTTCTCCAATTCAGTGGTAAGTTTTCCCCATGTGACGCCTGCCTCAATCCTCACCCTCCGGTTCATTTCATCAACTTCTAAGATCCTATCCATACGTAACAGGTCTAAAATAATACCACCTTGCTTAGGAATAGTTGTACCGTGAAAGTGAACACAAGAGCTAACCGGAACCACAGGAATTGAGGATTCGTTGGCTAATTGGATTACCTTCTGAATTTCAAATGCATCCTTTGGCTTGACCACATAATCGGGCATCCCCATCGGTACTAAACTAAAATCTTTTGAATACCCCTTGAGAACTTCAGTCTCATCAGAAAAGTTCTCACTGCCCACAATTTTTACCAATTGCTCTCTTATATTCATATTCCGATCTCCCCTATTCAAGATGGATTTAATGATTATCTATGGACGAAGGCGGCGTTGACTTTGGGGCCATTCTTGATAAAGTTTTCAATCCCTATCTTTCGGTCTTCGGTGAGGGCACATTCGCCAAAGAGTTTTGCCTCTAATTTTAACCCTTCTTCAAGGGTCATCTTTGCCCCTTCGAGGATGGCCTTCTGAAGGATGGAATCTATTTTTCTACTCAAATGACCGATATCTACCTCTGGAAGTTTTTCTGGAACAGGAATGGGGCCTTTTGGGATGGCTGGAACTTGAACCTTCTTCGATAAAATTTTATTGATCCACTCCATTGCAGATTCGATCAGATCACCTTCGACTTCTTCCTGAATTAAACCTATCTCCAGGGCTTTAGCGGATGAAATAGGATTTGCATTTCGAAGAATCGGCCAGGCCTTCTCCATCCCGACCAATCTTGGTAATCTCTGAGTTCCACCTGCACCGGGGATGATCCCAAGCCTCGGCTCTGGCTGGGCAACAAAGACCTTCTGACCTTTTCGTGCAATCCTAACTGTGCAGGCCATGGCAATCTCGTTGCCTCCCCCAAAGGCAAGCCCATTCATTGCACAGACAACTGGCTTCCCAAGGTTTTCAATCAGATTAAATACAGAATGGGTTTTGAGACAACCTGCCTCTGCTTCCTCTGGTGTCCTTTGTGAAGCCAGCATCCCGATATCTGCACCTGAGATGAAGGCCCTTGTGCCAAAGCCAGTCAGAACCACACCTTTAATATTAGGATCCTTCTGAATATCAGTAAAAATCTCTCCCAATTGCTCAATCACGTTTTCATTGAGGGCATTAAGCACCCTTGGCCTCCTAACTTTTACAATGGCTACATCACCCTTATCCTCTCTCAAAACAACAGGAATCTTCCAGGGCTTCCCGCTCTCCGCCTGCTTCCTATGCATCTCCGTCACCTTAAACCCAGGGTTCTCCTTTGCATACTCCTCCACCATTTCGAGGGACTTCCTTATTCCAATACTGTTCATCATCCGGAAAGGAGGTGTCATTACCAGACCTACCTCAACCCCCATATCAATATCATCAATATTTGAAATTCCACTCTCAACAATTTCACAGGCGATTCCAAAGAATGCGGCCATCACCCTCTTTGAAACCGCCTCATAGGTCTCCTGACTATACTCTACGGTTTCACCTTTTGCTGGAACATCCCAGGGCTTACCCAATTTTACTTGCTCATCGAGTATCTTGGGAGAACGAAACCATGGCATAATGACTGTATGATATACTGTAAGACCATGCTGGGTTAGTGGGTTTCCACCTGCAAGGTTATGCGCGGTAAATGGACCTACTCCTAATCCAAGGGCCTTCTGAACGATCACATCTGCCTGTTTTATAGTGGCAAGTCCCGCCTCAACGGTTAAGGCAGTGGCCTGAAAGATCCCTTCAAAGAATGGGTTTATGGCATACCCAAAACGGCTCTTTACCTGAATGGGTGCCTTTCCAATGAATTCATAGAATTTCATCGAGTATTCAATAATTGAAGGATCGGTCTCCTTCATCGGGACGATTTCAAGAAGAATGTTTCTCTCAGCAGGGAAAAAATAATGGAGGACCAAACATCGAGATTTATCCTTCATATTTTGAAAGATCTCCTCAGGAGGTATGTGGGAGGAATTGGAGGCCAAAATGGCAGTTTTTGGGCATGTTTCCTCAAGTTGGGCAAATATCCGGTGTTTAACATCCAGCTTCTCGAAGGCCGCTTCAATGATCAGATCAGCATCACTCAGCCTCCCATAGTCTGTAGTAAAGGTCATATTCTTTAGGACCGCATCCGAGTCTTCTTTTTTAAAGATATTTTTTTCAACTGCCTTCGCCATCTTCGAATCAACCCTCTTTGAACCAGCATCAAGGGCAGATTTCACAATATCCACGATGACTACAGGGACATCATATTTGTAAAGTTCCTGGCCAAAATGAAGCGCAATATCAGGTCCTATATTCCCCGAGCCAATCACACCAACCTTACGAATCGTCCGACCAAACATTGTAAAAGGCATGATAAGTTACCTCCTTTTAATGATTTGATGTCTTATTCAATTTCCCTTGCTTCTCACTATAATATTGAAAAAAACAATTAAAAAAGAAAAGAGATAGAGAATGATAAAGCACATATATATAACAAACCGAAACTCCCGTTTCAACCTTCCCTTCCCCTATTGACGATACATTTTTGGGCCTTGGTCATTAACCTCTGGAAGTGGTCAACTGCTCCCTGGGCAAAGGATGGGTCGTTTATGTGGGCATCGAATTCAATGACCTCCACCTCAGGTTTTAGTCTCTCTCTAAGGGTGTTTATAAAGACAGGAATAAGTTTTGGATCGATCGTCCACCCCCCTCCACCAAACCCTTTCATCGGGATTATCAATCCAGTTCGACCTTTTGCTAGATTCAACTTATATGACATTACCTGGGCCACCTGAATGATCTCCTTCCTGTTTAGCCAGATCGCAATGACATTGGGGTTGTGGGGTCTTCTTTTTCTCCTCCTGAACTGAGAAGGAATCGCCTTCTCACTTGGAAAGCAGACAAACTCTATTCCCCCTGTGCTAACCAATTGTGGGATCCCCTTCTCTCCTGCCGCCTCAAGACGCTGGGGGCCTGCGCTGAACATCCCGCCAAAAAGATATTCGTTCACCTCAGCAGGCACAAGATCTAAGACGCCACTGATTAACCCTTCTCTTACCAATTCCTCGAGGAGCAAACCCTGCCCTACAGCGTGAAAACAGATGACTTCAAATCCTTTCTCTTCAAGTAACGATTTTACATTATCCACACAGGGGGCCTTATCTCCCCTAACAGACATCCCAATAAGCGGTTTTTCCAAATTGGAAGAACTCACTTCTGCCTCCACCATCCCAACGATGGCACCTGAGGCCTTTGCAAGAATCCTCCTTGAGATATGGTTCAAACCAAACATATCCGTAATCGAAGGAAAAAAAACAATATCTTTATTCCCTACATAGGGCCTAAGATCACTGACATAAGTTGAGACCATTAACTTTGGAATGCCTATGGGAAGACTCCTCATTACAGCACAACCCATAGAGGTCCCAACCGTACCTCCAAGTGCCATAATCCCATCCAGCTTCCCTGATTGAAATAGTTTACCTACGACATTTGTGGCTCCCTTGACAACCGCAGAGCAGGCATCCTCCTGAGCCAATGAAGTCAACTCCTCCAATTTCATCCCGCTTTCTTCAGCAATCTCCCTCTGGTCAATATCTGGCTTTAAAGAAGATGGATTCCAAAGCGTAAGGCTCAGATCGATCAAAACGACATGATGTCCCCTTTCTACGATCCTCTCCCTGATGTAATTGAGTTCTTCTGCCTTTGTATTAAGGGTTCCAAGCAAAGCAATGGTTTTCAACTCTTTCCCCTCCCTTTGGAAATCTTGATATAGTCGCCCTCACTCTTTTTTTATGAGTTGATATAACATCTTTATCGCCTCATCCGCAAACAGGTTGTCTGTAATATGGGCATCCACCTCCTTAACTTCTATATCTGGCCTGAGCCTCTTCTTTAGCGTCTCAAAAAAGGCAAGGTTTGCTTCAGGATCATCAAATTCCTTATCCACCTTATCCAGAATAGAAATGCCCCTTAGCGGAAAGATTACTGCGGTTCTTCCCTTTGCTTTATTTATCTTTTCAGCCATCACCTCTGCCACTTCAATCATCTCCTTCTTCTTTGTCCGAAGAACATAGATGCCTGTGCCGTGAATATGAACATATTGATGTCGAAATCGCTCAAGGATTTTATCAGGAGAGGTATATATGATATGATCGAGGTTTCCGGGGGCAATCAACTGTGGAATCCCCTTTCTGCCAGCCTCCTCCATTCTTGCAGGACCTGCATCCCCCCATCCCTGATATAGGTGATCAACGATCTCATTGGGTGATAGATCAAAAACCACCTGAATTAATCCCTGCTCAATCATCTCTTCCATAGCTTTTCCGCCACAACCATTGGCATGAAAGATGACCACCTCATAACCCTTTTCCTCAAATTCCTTTTTTACCCGAAGGGCACAATTGGTCGTTCCACCGAGCGTGGTAATCCCAATAAGGGGTTTCTCCGTTTCCATTGCTTTTCCCACAGAAACCATCCCCATCACTGCACCTGCTGCCTGCCTTAGCGTTACCTTGGTAATCCTATTTAACCCAGCAATATCTGCAATAGAGGATATCATCACAATGTCTTTGGTGCCAATATATGGGCGAGTATCACCTGAGGCAACGGTTGAAAGCATCACCTTGGGAAGGCCAAAAGGCATTGCTCTCATTATTCTTGTCCCCAAAGAGGTCCCCATCGTTCCCCCAATGGAAACCATACCATCTAACTTACCTGAGTCATAAAGTTTTCGGCAAATCTTTATCGCACCCTCTGCCATAATCTCCATCATTCGATTCTCCTGCCCTCTCTCCCCAAGAGAAAGAATCTCTTCCATACTGCTTCCAGCAGACTTAATCACCCCCTCCCGGGGATAATCAGGAGTTAAATTCAACTTTCCACGCCATCCTGTGCCAATATCAATCGTTGTAACTTGATAATGATTCTCCTCAATTAAATTCTTTAAATAAAGGCACTCTTCCCCTTTTGTATCAAGAGTTCCAACAAGAACTATGTTCTTCTTCATGGCCTTTACTCCACCACCATTAGAATATCTTCTTTTGAAACCATCTCCCCCTCACGGACCAGGATCTCTCTGACCACCCCACTTCTGGGAGAATTAACAGGCCTCCTCATCTTCATCGCCTCGATAATCGCTATTAAATCACCTGCATTGACCCGGGCCCCAACCTTCGCCTCAATTGATAGAACTAAACCTGCCATCTCGCAAAGAATAGCCCC
>JBBIRM010000123.1:0-8526 GCA_037441765.1 Deltaproteobacteria bacterium
CCACTGTGTCAGCAATGTTTGTCCCACAGTGACAGATATAAACACCAATCTTTTTTCTCATTCTATATCCAAATTTTCCTATTTTCGATAGTCATAAACTCCCCTGCCACTCTTTCGGCCAAGGCGACCAGCCTTCACCAATTTGACAAGCAGAGGAGAAGGTCGGTATTTCTCACCTAATTCTCTTTGAAAAGTCCTCATACAGGCAAGGAGAATATCCAGGCCAAAAGCATCTGCTGCAGATAGAGGTCCCAAGGAAAAGCCCAGCCCCCTCACACAACACCGATCGATCTCCTCTGGAGTTGCAAGGGAGTTCTCAAGGGCAAAGAAAGCTTCATTGACCATTGGAAGATATAGACGGTTAATCAAAAAACCTGGAGAGTCACCTACGGTTACAGTCTCCTTGCCACATCGGGTAAGGAAATCGACGATCGTTTGGTGTGTATGGTCCGAGGTTTCTAAACCCTTTACTACCTCGACCAGTGGGGTCAAGGCGGCGGGAATTAAAAAATGTGTTCCAATACATTTTTCTGGTCTTTTCGTTACAGCGCCCAGCTCAGTGATGCTCAGGGTAGAAGTGTTGCTGGCCAGAATTGTTTCTCGAGGACAGATAGTATCCAGTTTCTTAAATACATCTTTTTTTACTTCCATTTCCTCAAAGACAGCCTCGATAACGAGTTCAACATCGGAAAAGGCCTGCGTAAAATCGATGTTTGTCTTGATGAGAGAGAGGATTCTCTCTTCTTCTTCCTGATTGACTTTGCCTTTCTTAATTTGTGTATTTAAAAAAGTTTTTATATTCTTTAACCCCTTTTCGATCTGCTCTTCGGAGATGTCAACCATAAGAGTTGGGAACCCACCTCTAGCGCAGACCAGGCCGATCTGGCTTCCCATGGTTCCCATGCCCACTATACCCACTCTTTTAATCTCCATTCTGATCTTCCTCTCTCTTAAGTTTGTCCTAGTATCCTCCGGCCAATAGCCAATTTCTGTATCTCCTTTGTTCCTTCATAAATCTCAAGCAGTTTTGCTGCCCGGTAGTAGCGCTCAATGGGATAGTCGTCAAGATATCCATATCCTCCATGAATCTGTAAAGCCTCATCAACAACTCTCACTGCAACATTACAGGCCCACCATTTCGCCATAGAAGAAAGCTGGGTATCCGGGTTACCGCGATCAATAGCCCAACAGGCCTTATAGGTCAAATTCCTGGCTGTTTCAATGAGTGTAGCCATTTCAGCAATCTTGAATTGTATAGCTTGGAAAGAGGAGATCGTTTTCCCAAACTGTTTTCTCTTCTTTGAATAATTGACCGCCTGCTCCATAGCGCCCTGGGCAAGACCCACACCATCCCCTGCCACCATTACCCTCGAATAGTCGAGAAACTTCATCAACTGAATGAATCCATTGCCTTCCTTGCCAACCAGATTCTCCTTGGGGACCCTTACGTTATTAAAATAGATATTTGCGGTGTCTGAAGCATGAAGCCCCATCTTGCCATAAATTCTGTCCGCTTTATACCCAGGACGATCGGTTTCAACAATAAAGATGCTATGACGCTTCGATTTGGAGGTCTCTTCAGGATGAGTAAGACAGTAAACGAGCAGAAATTTTGCTTCTGTGCCATTACTGATCATCACCTTATTACCATTGATCACATATTCCTCTCCAATCCTTTCTGCACGGGTTGTGGCAGAGGCAGGATCGCTCCCAGCCTCAGGCTCTGTAATTGCAAAACCCATCACCCACTCCCCTTTGACCAGAGGTGGAAGGTATTTCTTCTTCTGTTCTTCAGTACCAAAGAGCAGAAGTTCATCTGCGCCAAATGTTGTCTGGGAAAATATCTGTCCAAGCCCGGGCTCCGCCCTCCAGAATTCCTCTAAGATGATCACATGTTCAAGAGTGCCCAGACCAAGGCCCCCGTATTCTTTCTTTATGAAGACACCAACAAAACCCAGTTGGGCAGCCTTCTTAATAATTTCCCTTGGATATTCCTTTTTTTCTTCACACTCTTTTCCAATGGGCGTAAGTTCACCTTCTGCAAACTCTCGAGCAGCCATCCGAATCTGCTTCTGCCGATTTGTCAATTCGAAATCCATAGATACTCACCCTTAAATTAATTACTTATTACTTGGACCAATTAAACCTTTACAATTATTTCCCTCACCCTCCCCTCTCCCCAATGTTTGGGGAGAGGGTTAGGATGAGGGGTTCGAACCAGCAGATTTCATTTATTTAATCCTCTCATTTAAGTTAAGAGTGGAATAGGAGGAGTTATTTCTTGGAATTTCAAGTTTGCCATTTTAATTTGTCAATATCTCCCCAACAAGGCTCGAGCAATAATAATTTTTTCAATCTCTTTTGTGCCTTCGTAAATTTCTACAATCTTTGAATCCCTATAAAACCTCTCAATATTATAGTCTCCTATAAACCCATAGCCGCCGTGTAGTTGAAGGGCCTCCTCCGCAACCCTTACTGCTACCTCTCCAGTAAACCACTTCGCCATGGCAATCAGATGTGATTCCACCCTTCCCTGATCCAGGAGCCAGGCAGCCTTCTGGTAAAGATTCCTTCCAGCCTCAACTCGGGTCGCCATTTCAGCGATTTTAAATTGGGTGACTTGAAAAGAGGCGAGGGGTTTTCGAAACTGCTGACGCTTTCGAACATGTGCGATCGCCTGTTCGAGAGCACCCTGAGCCAGACCAACCGCTTCTGCACAAACATGGAGACGGGTATGATCAAAAAAGACCATAAACTGATGAAATCCTCGGCCTGGGGTTCCGATAAGGTTTTCCTTAGGGACCCTGACATCATTAAAAGAGATCTCAGCAGTATCTGAGGCGCGGAGGCCCAGTTTGTTTCTGAGCTTTGTTGCCTCAAAGCCTTTTCGGTCTGTCTCTACGGTGATGACACTGAATCGATCATGTGGAGATTCAATATGGGGTTCAGTCAGGCAGAGAACCTGAAGATAGTTGGCAATAGTTCCACCGGTAATAAATGTTTTGGTTCCATTGATCACATATTCATTTCCATCCAGAATAGCAGTAGTTCTCACAGAGGAAACGTCGCTTCCAGCGTCAGGTTCAGTAATCGCTGCTCCAGTAATGGCCTTTGCTTGGACTAACGGTGGAATCCACTTCTTTTTCTGTTCCTCTGTGCCAAAAAGAAGAATCATTTCAGAACCAAAGGTTCCTGCAAGGATAAAATGGGCAATCCCAGGATCAACCCTCCAGAATTCTTCGTTAATGAGGCAGTGCTCAAGGTAACCCAGTCCTTGTCCCCCGTATGCCTCAGGAATGAAGACCCCGACAAAACCAAGTCTACAGGCCATTTCCCAGAGATGTTTAGGGGGTTTCTCCTCTCGGTCGCACTCTTGGGAGATATTCGGGAATTCCTTCTCAGCAAATTCCCTGGCCGCTTTGATGATATCCTTCTGCTCTTCAGTCAAATCAAAATTCATGTTGAAGCCCGATTTTTACAATCGAAATTTTAAAATAAAATGGAATGGTTTACAATGGATTTTAAGAGGATAATGATGAGACTAAGCCCGTTCAAGAAGGATGGCTTGACCATGTCCTCCACCACCGCAGAGGGCAGCAAGACCAAGTTTTAAGCCCCGTCGTTCCATTTCATGGATAAGACTGACCACAATACGGCAACCTGTATTCCCGATAGGATGACCCAATGCAATCCCTCCTCCATTGACATTAACCCTTTCAGGGTTTAGACCAAGTTCTCTCTCCACAACAATTGAAGGTGCGGCAAAGGCTTCGTTGATCTCAAAGAGTTCTATATCCTCGAGTTTATAGCCTGTTTGCTTTAAGAGTTTCTTAATGGCAGGGATTGGCCCAATCCCCATAATCCTGGGGTCTACCCCTACTGCTACGGAACCAACAACTTTCCATTTTCTCTTCATGTTCATTTTCTCTGCCAGTTCCCTTGAAAGAACCAACACTGCAGAGGCTCCGTCATTAATCCCGGAGGAATTACCTGCTGTCACTGTCCCGTCTTTCTTAAATGCAGGAGATAGCTTGCTCAAACCTTCCAGAGTTGTCCCGGGTCGTGGATGTTCGTCCCTGTCTATAATCTTCGTTTCTCCCTTCTTTTCTCCAGGTACTGGAACAGGTACAATTTCATCCTTAAATCTTCCTTCCTCAATAGCCTTTTTAGCCCTCATCTGGCTTCGATAAGCAAACCTGTCCTGATCTTCTCTTGAAATGTTGTATTTCTCTGCCACGTTTTCTGCTGTCATTCCCATAATGAGTCCTGTATGGTGGTCCATAAGCCCATCCCAGACCCCATCGGAAAGTTCTTGATGCCGAAGTCTAAGCCCCCATCTGGCATTTTTGATGGAGTAGGAAACATTGCTCATGCTTTCACCACCTCCTGCGATAATGGCATCCGCCTCACCCAACCGAATGGCCATGGAGGCGATTCGAATAGCCTCCATCGATGAACAGCATGCCCGGTTTACCTGGACAGCAGAAACATAGTCAGGAATCCCCGCTTTGAGCGCAGCAGAACGGGCAAGACCATTCTCATCGCTTCGAACCATAACCACACCCCAGTAAATATCATCGAGTTCTTCCTTTGGAAAGTTCACTCTCTTACAGACCTCTTCCATAACTATAGAGGCCAATTTCTCATGGAGGACATCCCTGAATGCCCCCCCAAACGAACCAATAGGAGTTCTCACCGCCGAAACAATCACTGGGTCTCTCTTATCCATTTTGAGAATTCTTCCTTTCATATCATTTTGTTCCGATTAAGGTTTGGTATTAGGTTGTTTCTAAAGGAACCACTGTTTAATAATCAAAATCCATTATAATCCTACTGGAGGAAAATCAGGTAATTGACTAAAGATTGGATGCTTTATACCGTCTTTAATTCGGGCTGCCCGCTTTGCTGCCGCTTTATATCGATCGAAATCAGCCAATTCGTAGATAGATAACTTTTGGGCTTCAAGCGAGCCTTCTGCATGAATCGTGAGCACATCCTCGTAAGAAGAGGTGAGATCCCGAATTAATTTTGCCATACGAAGTCTATATTCTGTTGGAATGCCTTCTTTACCTCCAAAATATTTATCTAAATGGGCATGAATTTCATGATTCTGATAATCTTTAGAAGAAGGGCAGGTTGTAACAATACCGCCCGCGATATCTTGAATATATTTTGTAGCTTGGTGCCAATTATCAGCAAAGTAAAATTTACAAATATTTGCATACATGGGATTTGGATATACTATATCTGAATCGGGTTCTGTGATGTAATGTTCGCATGCAGCCCTCCCAATAACCTCCACTGCTTCCGTGTACATTGCCAGCCAGGTTAGTTTATCTCGAATATGAGGAACCCTATCTACTCCATTGTATTCTGCCATTAGAGCAGCGGCACCAGTAAAAAGCTCAAGTTCCATGGCCTTGTATGTTTCGGCACTGAGACGATGGAAATTTGCAAACATATAGGCAACCTGCCCTGCAAACTCCCACTCCCCCTTTAAAAATATTCTTTCATTAGGGACAAAAACATCATCAAAGATGATGGTTGCATCGTTGATATAAATGCTTCCAGCAATGGGATGATCAAATAAGTTTCCTAATTCTTTTACTTCAGGTTCAGAGGAGATAAAGATAATCCCTTCGGTATTAGCGGGTATTGCAAATGAAACAGCATAGGCCTTATCATCCTCTCTCATCGTACGGCAAGGAGTTATCAATATTTCATTACAAAGTGGCGATTGGCTGATATGTGTTTTGGCACCTCTGACAATGATTCCATCCTTTCTCTCATCAACCACTCTAACATAATAATCCTTATGGTTTTTTTGCTGAGATGGCCGTAGACTCCTGTCTCCTTTGACATCAGTGAGAGCCATTGCAAAAGATAGGTCATTCTTCTGGAGATATTTTCGATAAGCCTCAACATTGTCAGCATAATGAGTACCAAACTTTTTATCCACCCTCTTGCTGATCACCGTAAGGGCATTCAGCCCATCCTTTGCAACAAATTTAGCCCCTGGTGGTTTGCCCAAACAAACTCTGGCCCAGAGCTTAACAATCTCTCTTAACCTGAGTAAATCTTCTCGTTTTTTTGGGGGCATCAAAACAAAACTGACTTGTTCCCCCTCTTCATTCTGCTCCGTAAATAGATCCTTATAATGAGGGTCATTTTCGAGGACATAATCCATTGCAACCCAATCTCTGCAGATCTTAAGAACTGGATGTGTTGTCACATCATTAACTCTCTCCCCACCAAAGTAAACAACTCTCCCATCCCTTAGACTTTCTATATATTGTTGAGGTGTTCTAATTGACATTAAAACCTCCTGTATGATCTATAGTCTTTGCATTCATTTCCTTTATAGACTATTTCAAGTCAGAATTTTTCTCTTTACTAAATCTTCAATAACGTAGCCCAAGTCCAAGTTTTTTAAAGTCTCTTTTGTAGGAATGCCATTTTCATTCCATCCTTTAAATTTGTAGTATTCATCAAGAAGCTTTTCTTCGAGTTCGGGAAACCTTTTTTTCCAATGATCTTGTGGAGGGTGTTCGTCTTTTCTTCTTAAACCCCTTCTCACATTAAAAGATCTTATCAAGTTTCTGACCCTTTTTACTATCTTCAAAAGTTCTTGTTCATCTAATTCAATTCCTGTTGCGAATGAAATTATTTTAGGCAAATTGTGTATATGATATGGGGGCTTTAAGGTAAATGAAGATAATCCTGCACAAATTCCTGTGCAGTCATCAAAATAATGCATTGTCTCCATCCAATCAACAATTTCACAAGTTTCATATACCGGTGGATAATATGGATAGGTACCGGGTTCCCAATATTTAACAAAGTAATGTTTAAATTCTTCCTTCGGAACATGATACCAATCCTTAATAAATTCCTCCCGATCTTCCTTTCTGGTGAAAGGCCCCTGAGGAAATTGACCTTCAATTTGGGTGATTTGGATTTTCTCTCCCGTCGCCCACATTAAATAATAAACCGGATTCAGTACTCCTAATTTTATTGGAACCTGTTCGAGTTTTTTAATTGAATTATGGTCATAGTTTTCCGCACCTTTCCCTATTTGACGTGCTGCCCAGTAAATACCATTTGCTAAAATATCCCCTATTCCTTCTCTATGCACAATCTTTTCGAGTAAATAAAAGAACCTTTCTTCATTCGATGACGGAAATCCAGGAAGGTCAGATTCAGTAAGAATTCCAGCCTCATAAAGCTCGATAGCAAAAGCCATAACTTGTGGGGCTGTTATTGAATCTACTCCATGTTGTATTCCACGACCTATGATTTTAAAGCCAAAATCCAAATTGTCTGTTATAGCCCCTAAAACATAGGTCTCTTTGGAAAAGCACTTCGTTATGTATGCTTGCAAGAAATCGGGGTCAACAATTAAAGCTTTGCATCTGAGAGGACAATTATAACAGCTCACCATTCTTTTCTTAACTCTTTCAGTAGCACTTTTCCATCTTTCTTGAATTTGCTCATTCCAAAAATCTTTCTTTCTATACCTTGCATTTCCCCATGAAAAACTATTGGTCAACCATTCTTCACCACCTTCGAAAATAATTCCAAGAGATGCTTGCATAGGAGAGCATCCTTTAGGGTCAACTTTTATAGGTTTTTTTTGTCTCTCATCTATGTACGCCAAGATATTTTTACAAATTTCAAGAAATTCTCTAGGCCTTGCAATGAACAAGTCCTTTGTTCCCCTAACAGCTATAGCCTTCAAGTTTTTGGAACCCATTATTGCACCTAACCCTCCCCTACTCGAACTTGACCAAATATGTTCGATTGAAGCAAAATAAACGAGGTTTTCACCTGCAGGACCAATCGCAATGATTTGGGTTCTAGGGTCTCTTAGTTCTTCCTTTATAATCTGAATGGTTTCAAGTGTACCTTTTCCTACAAGGTGTCTGGCATCTCGGATCTCCACATGATTATTGTATACCCATAGATAGACCCAATGAGGGGCTTTCCCCCAAATTACTATTCTGTCATACCCCGCGTGCTTTAATTCCGCTCCCCAAGGGTTGCCCATTATAGAGTATGCCATGAGAAGAGTTTGGGGGGAAATAGAAGTAACAATTGTGCGATTTGCACCGGGTGTTAAGGTTCCAGTTAGAAGGCCTGGACCAAAAATTAAGACATTGTCTGGAGAAAAGGGTTGAATTTCAGGATAAACCCTGTCCCATAATATCTTTGCGTTTATCCCTAACCCACCAAGGTAAAGCTCTGTTAAATTTAAGTCAGTTTCCACTTTTTGGGTTAATCCTGTCGTAAGATTAATTTCCAGGTTGAAGCCATTTTCTGAATATCGCATATTCTACTCTATTCTCATCTTACAAAATATTCGTGAGTAGACTATTTTTTAAACCCAAATGTGATAAAAAAAATCAACATAAAAAATAATCCTCAAAAATGCGTGAATTTGCTATAATTAAAATAGCTTTTAATAAAGATCATATAGATTTTATGGGCTCAAAATGTTATATTAGGGCCAATAAATTCCTTTGCACA
>JBBIRM010000124.1:0-8421 GCA_037441765.1 Deltaproteobacteria bacterium
CAGGGACTCATCGGTTTAAGTTTTTCCATGTACCTCTGGCTCCTCGCTGCTGGATTGACTCTTGTTTTTGGAGTGCTTGGGGTATTGAACTTTGCCCATGGAAGCCTCTTCATGTTAGGTGCTTATGCAACTTTTACTTTCTATGGAAAACTGGGTCTAAATTTCTGGTTATCAATCGCCTTAAGCCTCTTGAGTGTAGGGATAGTGGGAGCGATCCTTGAACGATTTTTCATCCGCCATATCTACCAGATTGACCTTCCCTATCAGTTGATTCTTACCTTCGGATTTATCTTAATCTTTGACGACTTGGTAAAAATGGTCTGGGGAGGGGTGGCCATGATCCCTCCTATGCCTTCTTTCTTCGAAGGTAATATCTCGGTCTTTGGAAGGCCTTTTCCAATTTATAACATTTTTATCATCTTCTCGGGCTTGACAGTTGCTCTTTTACTGTGGTTTATCTTGGAGAAGACCTGGTGGGGCAGAATGATTCGGGCCTCTGCTTCAGACCGTGAGATGGCAAGTGCTATCGGGATTAATATACCTTTTCTCTTTACAACGGTCTTTGTCTTTTCTGCCATGCTTGCTGCTTTAGGAGGAGCCCTTGGGACACCTGTTCGAGTGGTTGCACCTGGCATAGGAACCGCCATGATTATCCAGGCCTTTGTGATTACAGTCATTGGTGGATTGGGAAATCTGAAAGGGGCATTTGTTGGAGCATTGATTGTTGGAATATTAACCTCTTTCGGTATCTTGCTCTTTCCAATCTTCGAACTTTTCATCATATTTGTGGTCATGGCAATTGTATTGTTGGTAAAACCCGAAGGACTCTTTGGTAAATAATCAAAGGCCAATTATCAATTTTCAGTTTCTTAAGTGATTGGGAATTGATAAATGAATATTGCAAATTGAAATTTATGCGACTCAAATTTCTTCTTCTCGGAGGATTAATCCTATTTCTTCTCGTTCTTCCTGCTTTTGCAGGGAGATATATTCTCTATATGACAATCCATATTCTCATCCTATCTGTCTTCGCCTTAGGCTTCAACCTCCTTTTGGGTTACACAGGTCTGCTTTCCTTTGGACAGGCCGGTTTTTTTGCCATGGGGGCCTATACCTCGGCTAAAATACTTCTCATCATTCCATCGCTCCTTTTAGGTACCATCTCAGGAATGATTGCTGGAGGGGTTTCTGCCCTCATCCTTGGATATCTCTGCGTCAGGCACACACGAATCTACTTCTCGATGTTAACACTTTCTTTTGGAATGATGATCTATTCTTTGGCATGGAAGTGGCGGGATGTAACAGGGGGCGATGACGGACTGGTTGGAATTCCGAGGGCTCCCATTCAAATCCCAGGATTATTTAGCATAAGCATGGAGTCGATGGGAAACTATTATTACTTCGTCCTGATGATTTCACTCATTGCTATTTATGTTCTCTATCGTATCGTCAATTCTCCATTTGGGCTCACTATAAAAGGAATTCGCGATAGTGAAAACAGGGTTGCCTTTGCAGGAATCTCCGTTAGAAACTACAGGCTTCTCTCCTTCACCATTGCAGGAATCTATGCAGGACTTGCAGGTTCATTTCTTCCTCCTCTTGAAAACACGGTCACTCCACCAATTGCGCACTGGACACATTCAGCGGAGCCTGTTCTGGTCACTCTTCTTGGTGGAATCCATACATTTTCCGGACCAATTGTGGGATCCATCCTTTTTTATCTGATCAAAGATTTTATTGTCCGATTTACCCAATATTGGCTTATATGGTTTGGTAGTATTGTCGTCCTTCTGGTACTACTATTCCGTGGTGGAATTGTAATTTTTATGACAGAAAGAATCTGGCCTCTACTTAGAAGAACGTAGAGAAAGGCGCATTAAATGGCAGAACTTTTAAGGACAGAAAAACTCAGAAAATATTTTGGTGTGGTTAGTGCCGCAGATAATATCGACCTCCAAATTGAAGAAGGGGTCCTGACTTCAATCATTGGACCTAATGGGGCTGGCAAAACTACGCTTATTAATCTTCTCACTGGAAATATCCCTCCTGATTCAGGCAGGGTCTTTTTTTCTGGTGAAGAAATTACACATCTTCCCATACATATAAGAGTGAAGAAGGGAATTTGCCGGTCTTTTCAGATAATGAATATATTTCCAAAACTTACTGTTTTTGAAAACCTCCAGATCCCTGTCTTTTCCCTTTTGAACCGAAGCCTCCACTTTTTTAAACCTGTTCATCTTCATCAAGATGTAAATGAACGGGTGGAGAGGTTAATCTCCGAACTTGGACTAATTGAGAAGAAGGGTCTCCCCGCTGGAGCGCTCTCCCATGGAGATCAGAGACTACTTGAGATTGGATTGGCCATGGCTTCTGAACCAAAACTTCTCTTTCTCGACGAGCCCACTGCAGGAATGAACCCTGTTGAAAGGGTGAAGGTCTTAGAAAATATTCGCAGGTTATCTAAGGAAAAACAGTCCACATTTGTAATCGTCGAACACGATATGGATATCGTCTTTTCGCTTTCAGACAGAATCATTGTTCTACATCGAGGCCAAATTTTGGCTGATGGAAAACCTGATGAGATCAAAGAGAACGAAGATGTAAAAAGGGTTTACTTGGGTGAGGAAATCCTTTGGGAGAAGATATGATCTTAGAATCCTCTCAAACAGTTCTCAAGGTAGATCGAATCGATACCTTTTATGGTCAGAGTCATGTTCTGCAGGGGGTTTCTCTATTGATTCGCGAAGGTGAGATAGTCTCTCTTCTCGGAAGAAATGGTGTGGGTAAGACAACCACGCTTCGTTCCATCATAGGCCTAACCCCTCCTCGCTCAGGAAAAATCCTTTTACGAAATGTAGACATTTCAGGAAAACCTCCATATCAGATCGCTCAGATGGGAATCGGCTATATGCCAGATGATAGGAGAATCTTCCCAGACCTCACCCTATTTGAAAATCTCGAACTTGCCCGTCGCCTTTCAAAAAAAGGGAGAGTCTCCTGGACATTTGAAAAAATATATAACCTGTTTCCCGCCTTCGTTGAGTTGAAGGAAAGAAAGGGGACTCAGTTGAGCGGAGGGGAGCAGAAGATGCTGGCGATTGCCAGGGCCTTAATGAAGAATCCAGACCTCCTTCTCCTTGATGAACCTTCAGAAGGCTTAGCCCCACTCATCGTTCTCAATCTCATCGAGGTTATTACCAGCATCCGAAGGGAGGGTGTAACCATCCTTCTTGCAGACCAGAACCTTAAATTCTGCCGAAGGACCTCTGACAGGGGGTATATTCTTGAAAAGGGAATGGTTCAATATCACGGCCTGATGGAAGAGATATGGCAGAATGAAGAGATCGTCAGGAAGTATCTGGTTATATAAACGATTCTATCCACTTTTTATTTTCCCCAATCAAGCCTTTACAAAAACCCAATATATTGATATTGAATTAAAACATGAGGATTTTGACCTTAAAGATCTCTTTAATCATCATGGGGATCAGTAGCATCGTTTCCCAGATTACACTCATGAAGGAATTCCTTATCTCTTTTCTTGGGAATGAACTTACCCTCGGAGTGATCCTTGCTAATTGGATGGTCCTCGAGGCTATAGGCGCTTTTGTCATCGGAAAATCTGCGGAGAAAGCGGAGAAAAGACTTGAAATCTACATTACCCTCCAACTCATTTTTTCCCTTGCCTTTCCTGTCGCAATCTACATTACAAGGACTTTCAAGAACTTTCTTCTCATAACGCCTGGAGAGGGTCTGGGGTTTACACCGGTTTTTTATGCCTCTTTCTTAATTCTCCTCCCGGTCGCTGTCTCTCATGGAGCCCTATTCCCGTATGGCAGCAAACTCTACTCCCAGTATCTCAAGGAGGAGGTTCCCTCCATTGGTAGAGTCTATGTCCTTGAGACTCTGGGTTCAATTATTGGAGGTTTATCAATCACCTTCTTGCTAATTCGTCTTCTTAGTTCATTCCAAATCGCTTTTTTGATTGGCCTGTTAAATGCAGTCATCTCTTTATGCCTACTTTTGGAAAGAGAGAATCCGCCGTTTGGTCCTCGTAAAATCATTGGATATCTCTCAGTCCTCCTTTCACTGATCTTCATTTATATGATCTTAGGACCCTATGCTGTAAGGATTCACTGGTTTTCCATTCGGTCTCAATGGAAAGAAATTGAAGTCATTCACTATGAAAATTCAGTCTATGGAAATGTAACGGTTACAAAGAGAGGAGAGCAATTTACCTTCTTTACAGATGGTGTACCCTCTATCACCACCCCTGTGCCTGACACTTCCTTTATTGAAACTTTTGTCCACTTCCCAATGCTCATTCATCAAAATCCAAATTATATATTGATCCTTGGTGGGGGAGCAGGTGGGATGATCCAGGAGATCTTGAAGTACCCTGAGGTCAGGGTCGATTATGTAGAACTTGATCCACTTCTCCTTCAGTTGGCAAAGAAATACTCCACTCCATTGACAGAATCAGAGCTTTCGGACAAAAGGGTAACCATCCACTATGCCGATGCCCGCTTCTTCATTAATCAAACGAGCAACCGATACGATATAATCTTCATAGGTCTCTCCTCTCCCCAAGACCTCCGTATGAATAGACTCTTCTCAACTGAATTCTTTTATCTCTCTAAAAAGAAACTCATGCCCAATGGAATTATTGTTTTGGCCCTTCCGGGTTCACTGACCTATATCAGTCCAGAATTGAAAAATTTGAACGGTTGTATCCTGGATACTCTAAAGGTTAACTTCCAGTATGTAAAAATCATTCCAGGGGAAACCAATCTCTACTTGGCCTCAGATTCGGGTAATGTGAAAAATACAACTCCCATGGAATTGTTTAAACGTTTGGAGAAAAGGCAGATAAAAACAAACCTTTTTACGAAAACCTATATCGAGCATCGCCTTCATGAAAGGTGGCTAAAATGGTTTGGTCAGTCCATGGAGCCAAGGGCAACCCATATAAATTCAGATTTTCGCCCCCTGGGGGTTTTCTTTAGTCTTTCTCACTGGAACGCCCTCTTCTCTCCATATCTGGCTGGAGTATTCAAATGGTTCTCAGGATTGAATATTGGCACAGGAACTTTGGTTATTGGTATCGTGACAATTTTTTTTATCACCTTATTTCTTAAATGGCCTTACAGTTCACGACTATCTCCACCTTATTCTATTCTTACTACAGGTTTCTCTGCCATGATATTCGACTTAGCCATTATTTTTACCTTTCAAACTATTTATGGCTATCTCTATCATCAGATCGGCCTTCTTGTAGCCATGTTTATGGTGGGGGTGGCCTTGAGCAGTTACAGGATGAATCGCCATATTGAGAGGATAAAAGAAAAATCAAAAATCTTCCTATTATTGGAAGCAGGAATTATCCTCTTTTCCATTCTAATCCCCTTCGTATTCTCTGTTCCATATCTCCATATTGAAAAAAAGATTGTATATTTTCTTCTCTACGGAGTCTTTTTTATCATATCTTTCCTCGCAGGTGCTTCAATAGGATTGCAGTTTCCATTGGCGGTTAGAATCTATCGGGGCCCCCTGGCAAAACCATCTTTGGCTAAAGCAGCAGGCGTACTTTACAGTGCAGACCTTTTAGGTGGTTTTTTGGGGGGGTTATTTGGAGGTGTTGTCCTCCTACCAATAATGGGCTTAAAGGGAACCTGTTTTATGATAGCGATTATAAAGGCGAGCAGTATTTCCCTTTTCCTTATCTTTATGAAAATCAATAGAACTAAGTAACATGCCTCTTTCTCATAAGGCAGATCCAGGCCCTTGGCGGGTTTGGACGGTTAGATCCAAAATAGCCTGAAACAAGAGAAAGGATCTCAAAATATGGCTCGACAGAGTTAACGATCTCTCTTGCTGTCAACTGTGGTGGACCTTTCCCCTGTCGTTTCTCATCAGCATTGCCAATAAGACTCAACCAGAGGCCATCTTTTTCTAAGTGATTACTTACGTTTTCGGCAAAGCGTTTTCTTTCTTCATCTAAATTTAATGAATGAAAACAGCCCCGATCAAATGCAAAGCCAAAGGGTGCACCTTCTACATGGCTTGTAAGAAAATCTACCACGTAAAAACTACATTGGGCATTGGCCATCAATGCCTTCTCTTTAGCTTTTTTTATTGCAATCTCTGCTGTATCAATTCCTAATACATGGAAGTTTTGTTGAGAGAGCCAGATAGTATTATCGCCGGTTCCGCATCCAATATCTAATGCCTTACATGGTTTAATGGGAGTTGTGGTAACAATATGAATAAGATTAAAATCAGGCTTTCCTATATCCCATGGGGTATCCCTTGCTTCATATCTTTCCTTATAACGATTTTCTATGCCCACCTTATACTCACTTTATATTTTACTTCGAGTTAAAACATCTCTCCACTTAATATCAAAATTAACGGGTGACCCTATATATTTTGATTTCTCTAAGATGTAATTTCATGACGCCACTGGTATGGTTATGAGAAATTATTAACTCCCCATGCATGGCATTTTGGACAGCCAACAGGTTTACCTATTTCAGCTTCACCAACCCCTTTATCTGCAACCCACTTTGGAATACCATCTATAAACTCTGGTTCTTCTTTGTCGTTTGTAGCAACACAATAAGTGTAATCAGTGAATTGAAAAATTAACTTATCACCATTATATCCACAATTTAGGCACTTATATTTTGGCATATAATCCTCCTTCTTTATAAAGCCCGTGTTTTCCCTGTCCTGTTCAACAATAACTCGACATTTCATAACTGCCTGCTTTTGGTTTTAACACAACTACTAAATTAAGCGGTGGCTGTAAACCATCCGCTGTAGTGACTTGTTACCCCTTGAATTTATTTTCTCTTTTCGTTTGGCCTTTTGATATGACTATTTATTTTATGTTTGTTGTAAATATCAAAGACATCTTTACAGAATTTAATTAGTCTTTCATCATTATTCGATACAGCTTGTTTATAAATTTTTATAAAATATCTTTTGCCTGCTTCGGTCTGAGAATAATTCTTTTTTATGAGATTATGTTCCATACATAAGGTTTGCCCGTTGTCAACAGAATTGTCTCCACCTTTATCTTTAGGCTTTATGTGGTCAGCACATATTTCAACCATCTTTTCAACCCCTACCACATACAACGCACCTGTAATTATCACGCTTAAAAATCTCTTCCTTGATTTCTAGGGGGAAATCAAACAACTCTACTTTTTTAATATGGTCAGGATCGTATCGATAAACTCCCTTACTAACTTTGATTAACTTACCCTCTTGATGTAGTTTACGAATAGCTCTCCAAGGATCTCTTGGTGGTTCAGGGTTATCATGTCTTTTTATTACGTTGTGAACGGCACAATGCGGTAAAGGAAGCCACCTTTTGAAAAACGCGGGTTGCCTTCGTTTTCTTGTTTGAATCTTTTTAATTCTTCTTCAGTCGGAATGTATTTTTCAAAATGATATGGGATGCCATCAATATAAAGCGTTTGACCATACATATGCTCGCCGATTCTTTTCTTCTTGGGATGATACGGACCTTCCATGTCAATGATGATACTTGTATTGGTCTCTGGATTTTCAATTTCAATGAGATGTGGTTTCATGATTCCCCCTTATTATTTATTATCTATTAGGTTCTGGTGCCAGTGATTCCACCATTTCTATACTCTTATGGAGTTGCAACATCAGAATAAATCTGAAGCCAGCAGGTGTAATAACAATATGTTTCCCGATCTTTCCTAAAAGTCCTAATTTTATGGCGTAGTTAAGATAAGTATATGTTGCTGTAGACAGCGACTTCTGAGCCTGCCATTCATATTTTTTGCCAGATGCTTTAAGAAAAAAAACTTTCAATTCTTCAAGATCTATAGGGTAAGTATTTCTTGCTAAAAAGAATGCTGATTCAACTATAGTATAAATACCAAAAACTATCGGCGAAGAAAAAGGGTCTTTTGCGATATGTTCTCTTAAAAGCATCGCCTGTTCTTCTGAAAGTTCATCTCTGGTCAGAGATTCATCACCGAGCGCTAAATAATTAAGCCCAAGATCTGTTAAGTAGTAACGATTTTTTCTTTTTGTAACTAAACCTAATTCAATTGAGAATTTGAGATGATGAGTAACACTCCGAATAGATAAATGGCAGAAGTCAGCAATTTCCTTTACAGTAGCAAAACCATTTTCAAGCCCTTTCATTACAGGATTGATTAATCCGATGTTGAAAACACCCAAATCAACAGGTTTAATTTTCATAAATTTTGCGATGCTTGCAACTTTATCGTAATATTTTGTGAGGATATCAATAGGAGAATACTTATAGAGCCTTATGCTGTTTTCCTCACAAGTTTTTAGATCTTGCTCCTTAAAATTTGTAACTAATGCAAACGCAATAAATAATTTGACAAAAGAGTTATGTCATGATATTGT
>JBBIRM010000125.1:0-8330 GCA_037441765.1 Deltaproteobacteria bacterium
ATGCAGTAACTGTCATCCCTTTTTTAATGAACAGAGATTTTCAGGGATGCCAAATGTTACCACCTGTATAGAGTGTCATAAAGATCCACTCACCCAGAATCCCGAGGAAGAAAAAATTAGAAAATTCTATAAAAATGGGAATCCCCTCCAATGGAATCGAATATATGAGCAACCGGATCATGTCTTTTTTTCCCATCGGCGCCATGTTGTTTTGGCTAAAATCGATTGTAAAAATTGCCATGGACCAATTGGTGAAAGTGAAAAACCACCAACAAAACCCTGGGTTAAGATGACTATGAAATGGTGTATGGATTGTCATGAAAAAGCAAAGGCCAGTAATGATTGTATGGTATGTCATATCTAATGACTGAAAAGTCCAAAGCGAAGAGAGGATGGAGTTCTCCAGTCTTTAAGATTTCTCTTTGCCCTTTGCAAAGGGATTAGTTTATGAAGTTGAGTCGTCGTGATTTTCTGAAGATGGGGGGAGGTGCTGGCGTTGCCATTGCCCTGGGAGGTGGCTTCTTGAAATGGACCCAACCCCCTCCTCCTTCAAAACTTCTCCCCCCAGGTGTTGAAAGATGGGTTCCAACTGTTTGTGGTCAATGTCTTGGAGGATGTGGAATTCTGGTCAGGGTTATTGATGGTTGGGCCACCAATATAATTGGCAACCCACTACATCCGGTCAATCGCGGAACCCTTTGTCCTAAAGGAATTGCTGGTATTCAAGGTCTCTATGATCCTGACCGAATCCGGTCTCCTCTGAAGAGAGTTGGAAAACGAGGAGAGGGGCGATGGGAACCTATCTCCTGGAAAGATGCAATTCAGGAAGTTAGCAATCTACTAAAAGAACTTAGAAAAAAAGGAGAACCTCATCGGCTGGTCGTCTTAGGAGGTAGATATCGGGGGTTGATGAGATCGCTCTGGGAGCGTTTTTTAAATGCATACGGATCGCCCAACTATATTGACAATCAATTCCGCTGGGATGGAATGCCGATGGAAGGGGTCTTTCTTACTCAAGGAATCCATACCATACCTGCTTATGATTTTGAGAATGCTCAATATATTCTCTCCTTTGGCTCTCCACTTCTTGACTCTTTCTGGCTTCCCATTCATGCCTTAAAAGCCTTTGGCCACTTCAGGAGAGGAAGACCTGGACAGAGAGGGAAATTGGTTCAGGTTGAACCCAGACTTTCTATCACTGGGATTAAAGCAGATGAATGGATTCCGATACAACCAGGGACAGAAGGAATTTTGGCCTTAGGCATTGCTCATATGATTATAAAAGAAGGACTCTATGATAAAGAGTTTATTGCCCAGAACACCTTTGGATTCGAAAATTGGGTGGACTCCAATGGAAAAAGGCATTTAGGTTTTCGGGAATATGTCATCTCAGAATTTCCGCCAAACCGTGTATCGGATAAGACAGGAATTCCAATCGATACCATAATTCGTCTCTCCAGGGAATTTGCCACAAATCAACCCTCTCTTGCGATAGGCTTTAGAGATCGCCCCTTCCATCAAATGGCTGTCGGGGTGCTTAACGGACTAGTTGGAAGTATTGATCGCCCTGGTGGGATTCTTATTCCTAAGTCGGTTCCTCTCAATCACCTTCCTTCTTTCTCTAAGGATAGTATAGGTCAAAAAGGTCTTGAAAAGGTAAGGATTGATGAAAACCACTCAGGACCTTTTCTGATGGATCATCCTTATCTCTTTGCAAAAAACTCTTTATCTGGCAAACCTTATAGAGCGGAAGTGCTCTTTCTCTATTACACAAATCCCCTCTTCTCTAATCCTCATCCTGAAATCTTTCAAAAGGCCTTTGATCAAATTCCTAAGATTATAAGTTTTTCTCCTTATATGGACGATACCACACAATATGCAGACCTAATACTCCCCGATCATACCCCATTGGAACGCTGGCAAGACGATCCTCTCTTCCTAAACAATGGATTTCCAGTGCTTGGAATAAGGCAACCTGCGATAAACCCTGTATATCAAACGAGGGCTACAGGCGATGTGTTGATCGATCTCGCACGAATACTGGGCGGTGAGGTTGAGAAAGCCTTTCCATGGAAGGATTTTAAAGAGGTCATACTTTATAGCCTCAAAGGGATCTTTGAGGCAAGGAGGGGAGACGTTTTTGGTCTTGAGTTTGACGAGGCCTGGACTCGAATGCTTCAGAAGGGCGGATGGTGGGATCCCTCTTATAAATCATTTGAAGAATTTTGGAATCTCCTCCAGGAGAAAGGAGGGTGGTGGGACCCAATCTATGATTTTGGGGAGAGAGAGCGTATCTTTAAAACGCCTTCAAAAAAGTTTGAATTCTTCAGTCAATCATTGAAAGGAGACCTCCATCTTCCCCATTGGGAGGAGTCAAAGAAAGAAGATGATGAGAAGGCCTATCCTTTTCATCTAAATATCTTTAAAACAATGGCCTTAGGAGGGGGAAGGAATGCCAACCAGCCATGGCTTCAAGAGATTGCTGGTCATCACCTCTATGAAAAATGGAGGACCTGGATTGAGATCAATCCGAAAACAGCAAAAGGGCTTGGTATTTCTGACGAAGATTTAGTCTGGATTGAATCCCCTCATGGGAAGATCAAGGCAAAGGCTCGTCTCTACCAAGGGACTATGCCACAGGTGGTAAATATTCCTTTTGGGAACGGACATCTATCAGGAGGACGTTGGTCAAAAAATATTGGAGAGAATCCCTATCGACTTTTGGGTTTGAAGTTAGATCCTTTGACCGCCCAACCGATCCAAGGAATAACACGGGTGAAGATTTATAAAGCATAAGGAAGGGATGAGCTCCGAACTAAATTAAGGGATTAAGAATCTGGGTATTTCGGGATTAAATTTTTAAATTCCTTAATTCAAGAATAGATATTTCGATATTAGAATTTCGAATCCGATATTAAACAGGGGGTTTAGATGCATCGCTGGGGAATGGTGATCGATCTGGATAAGTGTACAGCCTGTCAGGCCTGTGTAGTTGCCTGCCATGCAGAAAATAACATTGCCCTCATTGGCCCTGAGGAATCAATGAAAGGTAGAACAATCCATTGGATCGAACTGATTCCCTATATTGAAGGTGAATATCCCAATATTAAGGCGAGATTTATTCCCAGGCCATGTATGCATTGTGATCATCCACCCTGTATAAAAGTCTGCCCTGTTTATGCTACCTATCTCAATGAAGAGGGAATTGTAGCACAGATCAATTACCGTTGTATTGGATGCCGTTATTGTACTACAGCCTGCCCTTATACAGTGAAATATTTTAACTGGCATCAACCGAGATGGCCAGAAGAAATGAAGGGATCGTTGAACAGGGACGTATCGCTTAGAACCAAAGGCGTGGTGGAAAAGTGTACTTTCTGCCATCACCGCCTCCTTCGGGCGAGGGAGAAGGCGAGAATAGAAGGAAGGGACCTATTGCCGGAAGATTATATCCCGGCCTGTGTCCAGGCATGTCCCAGTGGGGCTATGTTCTTTGGAGATCTGAACGATCCCTTTAGCACTGTATCAAAACTTTCACGAGAAAGAAGGGCTTTCCGATTGATGGAAGACCTTGGAACAGAACCAAAAGTTTACTACCTCTCTGAAGGGGCGTAAATGGAAAATTTGGATTTAAAGAGAGAAGAAGACGCTATTCTCTTTGATCCTGTTGAAAGGACTGGAAAATTCTTTTACCTCACCCTCTCCATTCTGATCGGGATCATACTTTTGGCAATTTATGCCTACCAATTTCAATATAGAGAAGGTCTTGGGGTTACTGGTTTAGCCCGACCCATCTTCTGGGGAGTATATATCACCAACTTCGTCTTCTTTATTGGTATCAGTCATGCAGGCACATTGATTTCTGCTATCTTAAGGCTGGCGAAAGCAGAATGGCGTCGTTCGATCACACGATCTGCAGAGGTAATCACAGTATTGGTCCTTTTTTTTGGGGTTGGCAATATATTGATGGATTTGGGTAGGCCTGACAGGATGCTCAATATCATTAAATATTCACAATTTCAATCCCCTCTTCTCTGGGACGTCTCCAGTATCACGGTCTATCTCACCGCCAGTTCCATCTATCTCTACCTCCCCCTCATCCCGGATATTGCACTGTTGAGGGATAGGAACACAAAGAGAAAACGGCTTTATCAGATATTGGCCTTAGGATGGAAAGGAACAGAAAGACAACATCGTCTTCTTGAAAAGGCAATCTCTTTTATGGCCATCCTCGTAATTCCAGTTGCAGTATCTGTCCACACGGTCGTCTCTTTTGTCTTTGCCATGACCATCCAGCCGATGTGGCATAGCGCCATCTTTGGTCCATACTTCGTTGCTGGAGCCATCTTCTCTGGTATCGCTGCACTTATTGTTGCCATGTACATCATCCGGAAGGTCTACCATCTGGAAGAGTATCTGAAACCTGTCCATTTTAATAATCTTGGAATACTCCTTTTAGTCATGACCCTTCTCTGGTTCTATTTTACCTTCACCGAATATTTGACAACTTATTATGGAGGGGAACCTATCCATATGACCATTTTCTGGATGAAGTTTACGGGAAGGTTTGCTCCTTACTTCTGGGGGATGTTCCTCTTCTGTTTTGTTATTCCCCTGCCGATTCTTAGTTTTAAAAAGACAAGGACCCCTTTGGGAACGCTAATCGCTTCCCTCTCTGTTATCATTGGGATGTGGTTAGAACGATATGTTATCGTCGTTCCCACCCTGACCAACCCAAGGCTTCCAAATGAAGCGGTCATTTACTTTCCAACCTGGATCGAGTGGTCCATTTTCGCAGGGTGTATCTCATTTTTCATCCTACTCTATATGGTCTTTACCAAACTTTTCCCAATCGTCTCCATATGGGAGGTGAGAGAGGGGAGGGAGAAATCAATGGCAGAAGTTAGGGAGAGGATCAAGGCCTATCTGCCAGGAATTGGAGTGGAGTGAGTTCCAAATGAACTTTAAAAATACGTTTATTGCAATTATCACCTTCGTTGCAATCTTAATTGGCTCTTTTGTTTCTGCTCAAATACTTCCTGAAGGACCTGCCAAGGGAGCACGCCTCTTTGTCACTAAGGGGTGTGTAAAATGTCATGCCCTAAAAGGGGAAGGGGGAAAGATCGGGCCAGATTTAGGAAAGATCGACTTCGGAGATACTCAATTAGACCTTGCTGCAAAAATTTGGAACCACATTCCATCCATGATCCTCAGCATGGAAAGAACAAGGATGATCAAACCAACTCTAAACGGCCGAGAGTTTACAGAAATTTCAGCCTATCTCTACTTTCTTAAATTCTTTGACGAACCCGGAAATCCTGCGCAGGGAAGGGCTTTCTTCAATGAGAAGGGTTGTCAGAACTGCCATCCCTTAAAAGGAAAAGGGAGGCAAGGAGATCTTGGCCTTGAGGAGTTTCCCCAAAATATCTCCCCTATCTTCTTAGCACAGGCAATATGGAATCATGGACCTGATATGATCACCCAAATGGTCCGAGTGGGAATAAAATGGCCTGAATTCAAGGGAAATGAGATGATGGATCTTTTGGAATATATTAAGGCCAACGCAAAGGGAGCTAGAGAATCTGCGTTTATTACTCCAGGTAACCCAAAGGAAGGTAAAAAGGTCTTCACCTCTAAGGGTTGCTTTCAATGTCACTCCATCCGAGGAGAAGGTAAAGGAGATGACCTCGGAAAGAAGGCAAAGACATTTTATAAAAGCCTAACCCAGATTGCCTCAATTATGTGGAATAAAGGGCCAACTGTTTTGGCAAAGATGGCACAGACCTCAACCGGAATTCCCAAGTTTACACCAAAAGAGATGGCAGACCTTTTATCCTTCCTCTATTTCCTCCATTTTATAGACGAACCTGGAAATCCTACCCAAGGCAAGAAACTCTTCTCAGAGAAGGGGTGTGTAAAATGTCATTACCTGGATGGGAGATCGGGTGAATGGATGTCCATCGACCTTTCTAAATATCAGGGGAAGGCCCAGATCGAGATAGTTGCCAATATTTGGAATCACAGTATAGAGATTCAGAGGGCAGCCAAAGAAAAAGGCCTTCAATGGCCTCAATTTAAAAAGGGTGAGGTTTCAGACCTCCTTGAATATATAAGAATTCCAAAGAAAAGGCCTTAAATTTTAAAAAAGTGTCCCCGAAGGGTTATATACTTTTCCATTGAATGATTGAAAGGGGAAAAATGAAAAAAATATCCGTTTATTCTTTAGTGATTCTCCTTTTGCTTGGAGGAATCTTTCTCTATCATTTCACTTACGGAATTGAAAGAAAGGGGGCCTCTTTTAGCTTAGGGGATGTAAAGGAGGGCTGGAAAATCTTTACCATAAAAAAATGCAATGTCTGTCACTCGATCTGGGGTGAGGGTGGTAAAGGAGGGCCTGACCTCGGGACACTTCCAGAATCTTATAAGACACCATCCCAACTGGTAGCCCTGATATGGAATCATGGACCTCAGATGTGGGCAAAGATGCCAGCCAAAAAGATCATCTATCCAAAAATTGATAAGAAAGAGATGGCCGATCTCTTTGCCTTCCTCTATTTCCTTCGATATATGGATGAGCCTGGAAATCCTCTAAACGGAAAAAAGGTCCTCGAAACGAAAGGGTGTAAAATATGCCACTCCTTAGAAAAAGGATTAAAAGGGGATCTTGGCCAATGGGGAAGATATGTCAATCCCATTTTATGGGCTCAAACGATGTGGAATCATGCACCTCGGATGGAAAAGGAGATGAAGCAAAAAGAGATTTCATGGATTCAATTCAAAGGAAACGAAATGGTGGATTTGATCTCTTACATTCGAAGTCTAACCCCAGAAGTAGAAAGGTTCTACCTTTCGCCAGGGAATCCCCTCTCCGGAGAAATCATTTTTAAAAGAAAAGGTTGCTCAGAATGCCATCGTCAAGAGACGAAATTGGATCTCTTAAAAATAAGAGAACCCCCAAACACAATAGGTCAACTCGCTGGGGTGATGTGGAACCATCTCCCTGAAATGTGGAAAGAGATGGAAGAAAAAGGAAAGAAGCGGCCTCTCCTTACCGCCCAAGAGATGGCTGACCTAACGGCTTATCTTTTTTCAATTCAATATTTTGATTTCCCTGGAGATGCGATTCGAGGGAAATCAGTATTCATAAACAAACGATGCAATCTCTGCCACGTGAAAGGAGGGAAAGGGCCTGATCTAACAAGATTAAAAGGCCGAATTTCTCCTATCTCAATGGCTCAGGCCATGTGGAATCATGGCCCTGAGATGTGGGAAGAGATGAGTAAAGCCAATATATCCTGGCAGAGGATCGATCACAGGGAACTGGTGGACCTTATGGAATACCTGAACCGTGGAATACCCTAAGAGATTTCAGATTGTAGATTGCGGATTTCGGATTGAAAAAATCTAAAATTTAAAATCCAAAATTTGAAATTTAAATCTTTGGAGGAAAAGATGGTTCACATCGAATGGCTTAAAAAGACAGAGCTGTTTGAGGAGTTGGCTGAATCCCAGCTCAATGACCTCCTATCTCAATCGGTCCTCAAATCGTATCCTGAAGGAGAAACCATATTCTTCCAAGGAGATGAGGCGACCCATCTCTTTATCTTAATCAAAGGGGTGATCGATCTGACTGTTAAGACTAAGGAGAAGTTCGATTTCATGGCTTCTAAGATCGAAAGGGAAGGTTCAGTCTTTGGAACTGCCTCTCTTATGAATCCATTTCGTTATAATGTTTCTGCTATCTGTCTAAAACCCTCGGAGGTCCTGGTGCTGGATGCTAAGGGGATCAGGGAGAGGATGGAAAAAGATCCTAAAATGGGAATGGAGATCATGAAAAAGTTAGCCTCCATCTATTTCAATCGTCTCAATGAATTACGATCAGGGGTCTCTGATCTCATTAAAATGTTCAGGCAGAAAACAACATGAAAGAAAATCTGTTGAATCGATTTCTTATACGAATTCCAGATCAATCCTGGTTTGAAGAAAATATAGGTTGTGAAAATGCTTGCCCGGTCAACACAAGGGCCCCTCGATATATCTCCGCTATTTCCAAAGGTGATTATGAAGGGGCATTTCTAATCAATCGAGAAGATAACCTATTTCCGGCCATTTTGGGTCGGATCTGCGTTCATCCCTGTGAGGAGAAATGCAGAAGAGGCACGCTTATCGAGTCCCCGATATCCATCTGTTCTTTAAAAAGAGCATCCGCGGATTACAAGGGTCTTCCACTCGCCATTCAAACTTCCATTCAAAATAGAGAAAAGAGAGTAGCCATCATAGGAGCAGGACCCTCCGGGCTTTCTGCAGCCAATGACCTTGCAAGACTTGGG
>JBBIRM010000126.1:0-8291 GCA_037441765.1 Deltaproteobacteria bacterium
CCTTGCCAATGAATCGGTTGAGAAGATGAAAGCGAAAGGACTTCAGGTTGGATTTGGCGATTTTGCAGAAAATATTACAACCGAAGGTATCGATCTCGTCAACCTTCCTATTGGAACTTATTTAAGGATTGGAGAGACTGCCATCGTTCGAATTTCTCAAATCGGGAAAGAATGTCATCAACGATGTGCCATCTACTATCAAACAGGAGACTGTGTCATGCCAAGAGAAGGGATCTTCGCAGAAGTCGTTGAAGAAGGCGAAGTGAATGTAGGAGATGAAATAATCATCGAAAAATTCGAAGTGATCTAAACCCTAACTAAAAATATTTGAAATGAATGATGCAGGCTACATAAAAATTGGAGGCTGAATATGTTTAAGGTGGCCATCCTGACAATCAGTGATCGGGGTTCAAAGGGAGAACGGGAGGATTCGAGTGGTCCATTGATAAAGGAGATGGTAAAGGATCTACCTGGTGAGATAATCCACTATGAGGTCATTCCTGATGAGAAAGAGCAAATAATCAAAGCCTTAAAACGAAGTGTGGAGGAATTAAAGGCAGACCTTATCCTTACTACAGGAGGCACAGGGTTAAGTCCTCGAGATGTAACCCCAGATGCCACTTTAGAGGTGATTGAAAAAGAGGTTCCTGGATTTTCTGAGGCGATGAGGGCCAATAGCCTGAAAAAGACACCCCATGCCATGATCTCCCGAGCGGTTACAGGAATTCGTGGTTCAACGCTTATTGTTAATTTGCCAGGGAGTCCGAGGGGCGTGAGAGAAAATCTCAGTGTGATCCTTCCCGCCTTACCCCACGCCTTATCCAAATTGAAAGGCGACCCATCGGAGTGCGCACAATGATGAAAGGAGAGAAATTATGAGTCAATTTCCCAAAGAGGAATTTAAGCAATTTCAGGAAGTGCTTGGATTAAAGGAACCCCCCTTAGAGGTTTACTACACCAATGATAAGCCTGAAGGAATTACTCCTCAAAAGGGGATATCAGGATGCATCATCGGGCTTCTCAAGAAGGCACGAAAAGACGGGAAAGTGGTTTATTTTGATAAAACCCATTTCGGTTGCCCAGGAGGAGGCTATTATCTCGGCTTTTTAGAAAAACCTCGACCTGATATTGAATACTTCCTCTCGTGTGGAATCCCCGGAAAATTGGAAGGAGAGCGTTATATCAAGACACCAGAACTGGCAAGGGAGTACTTTAAAAAAATGAAGCCAAGGCGAGCACCTGCTGATTACTGTATCTTTAGACCCTATGGGCATTTTCAAGATGATATCCAACCTGAGGTCATCATATTCTTTGGAACACCGGATATCCTTTCAGGCCTTTTCACATTGACCAATTTTGCCTTGGAACGAACCGATGCTATCTATACCCCTTTTGGGTCAGGTTGTGGAACCCTCCTTACTTATCCTTTGATGGAAGCAGAAAAGGCAGAGCCCCGCGCTGTCCTTGGAATGTTCGATGTCTCAGCAAGGCCAATGGTTGAGAAAGATGTCCTTACTCTCGCTATGCCTTACTCTTTATTTTTGAAACTCTTAGGAAACGTTTCAGGAAGTTTCCTCGAAACAGAGAGCTGGAAAAAGGTTCTTCAAAGGATCAAGAAATAATAACCAAAAGAGGAAACAAAAAAAATTTAAAGGGGGAGTCATGATCTTTTCCGAAACGATTACTTTCAGCACAAAAGGGTTCAGCGATATAATCGATATCACAGATCGGGTGGGTTCTGTTATCAAGGCCTCCAAAATAGACAACGGATTGGTAACGGTTTTCTGTCCTGGTTCAACAGGTGCAGTAACTACTATTGAATATGAATCAGGGGTACTTAGAGATTTACAAAAGGCGATTGAAAGGATCGCTCCTTCTAACATCCCTTATGAACACGATAAGCGCTGGGGTGATGGGAACGGTTTTTCTCACGTGAGAGCAGCCTTGATGAAACCCTCCATTACCATTCCTCTCCATCAAGGGAGGCTTTCGCTCGGAACCTGGCAGCAGATCGTCTTTATCGACTTTGATAACCGAAAAAGGGATCGAAAAATCTTAGTCCACATTATTGGGGAGTGATATATTCCTTTTTCCCCTCTGTGAACCATTAAATTAGATAGACGGAACTTTCTTACTGGGTTTACTTTAAAAGTAAATGGATGGAGATAATAGAGACGAAGATAGCAAATAACCTTCTTAGCAAGACAGGATGGGTTCTAAAAGAGACATAAGCCCCTACCCTTGCTAAAAGCACGGTCCCAATTGCAAGAAGGATTCCCCGCTGAAGGTCCACAAACCCCAAACTCCACGTTGGCAAATCAGGATGCCCCATCCCATTTAAGATATAACCTGTTGTTGAAAATACAGAGGTGATGATTATCGTGGCGCTTGAAGTTCCGATCGCCAATTTTAGAGGCATTTTTAAAAAATAGTACATCATCGGTATTGTAAAGATACCTCCTCCCACACCTGCCAGGGCTGAGACCACCCCTGCCACAACTCCAACCCCGATGAGACCCAAAGCATTCGAATGATCCAAACCCTGAGGCCTCTTTTCTTCTTTCATCTCGCCTTCAGTCAGCATCTTGACTGCGGCCGCCATTGCAATTATAGCAAAGGCCAATCGTAGAGATTTACCACTTAAAAGAGCAGCCAGTTTTGTAGTGGCCAGTGCGCTCAGGGAACTGGAAAATCCAATGGGAAAAACGGAACGCCAATCAATATTCTTCTGCTTCTGCTGCTGATAGGTACTGGCAAGGGAGGTAAAGATAATTACAAAAAGAGAGGTGCCAATGGCAAGATGGGTCAGTACAGAGTGGGAAAGACCCGAATGCTCATAACTGAAGATCAGGACCGGAATTAAAAGGAATCCACCCCCGAGACCAAATAATCCTCCAAAAAAACCTATCCCGTAACCGACGCCTACTAATATTATACCTTCAATCAGTGTCACAATGATTTATTACTCGGAGCAATTAAATATTTCCATTTATCCCCCTCACCCTCCCCTCTCCCCATGCTTGGGGAGAGGGTTAGAGTGAGGGGTTGAGACGGGAGATGTCATTTATTTAATGCTCCCATTAATAAGTATATAATTGAGATTAAAAACAATTCATTTCTTCTTTGGTTTAAAAAATTTTGAAACCCGCAGGCAAAATCCAAAATAGAATTTCTATTCATACCTCAATGCTTCTATGGGATTAAGCAGAGAGGCTTTTCTTGCAGGATAAAATCCAAAAAATACACCCACTGATCCAGAGAAAAGAAAAGCCAAAAGAATGGCCTCTATGGAGAAGAGGGTTGGCCATTGTGTAAAACTGGATAAGATGAGCGTTCCTGCCACCCCTATCCCAATCCCCATGGTTCCACCGATCAGGCTGAGGACTAAGGATTCGATGAGGAATTGGAGAAGAATATCCCTTCCCTTTGCTCCGACGGCGATCCGGATACCGATCTCCCTTGTCCGTTCGGTAACTGAAACGAGCATAATATTCATAATACCAATCCCACCCACAATCAAGGAGATAGAGGCAATGGCTCCTAAGAGCAAGGACATCACCCTTGCCGATTCCTCCGCACTGGAAGCAACCTCTGTAAGGTTTCGGACCGAAAAATCGTTCTCCTGTCCGGGCTGGATGCGATGCCTCTGCCGAAGTAAATCAGTGATCTGCTCCTCTACGGTCTTCATCACTTCTGGCTCTTTCGCCTGAACAGTAATCACCCTTACCATCCCAGGAAACTGCATTCCAAAAAGACTGTTCTGCGCGGTGGTAAGGGGGACAAAGATAACATCATCCTGATCCGTCCCCCAGGTGGATTGACCCTTAGGTTCGAGAGTGCCGATTACCGTGAAAGGAATCTTTTTAATTCTAACAACCTGTCCGATCGGATCGATTCCTCCAAAAAGGTTATCTACCACCGTCTTCCCAAGAAGGCAGACCTTTACCGCACCATCAAGATCCTGTTGAGTAAATACCCTTCCTGAACGGAGCGCCCACTCCCTGATCTCGATCATTTCTGGTGTGGTTCCATAAATGAGAGTTGACCAGTTCTGGTTGCCAAAAACTACCTGGGCAATTCCGGAAAGATGTGGGGCCACCAATCTCACTCCTGGGATCTCGGATGAAATCGCCTTTGCATCTTCAACGGTTAAGGTTGGAACCGTCCCTGCGCCAAACCTTATCCCACCACTGGTGGAACTTCCTGAGAGGACAATAATGATGTTGGAACCCATACTTGCGATCTGGTCAGCAATCCGCTTTTTCGCTCCAGAGCCAACAGCAATCATGGCAATAACCGCACCCACCCCAATTATGATCCCTAACATGGTCAGGGCTGAACGCATCTTATTGACCATCAATGCCTTTAAGGCAATCCGCAGGCTGGCAAGAAATCTGGTCACTCCTTTATCCCCTCCTTTACAAAAACAGAAGGAGATGGATTTTTCCGATCGCCAACGATCTCCCCGTCCCTGAAAAGGATAACCCTTTTAGCGAAAGAGGCAATATCCATCTCATGTGTGATCATGATGATGGTGATTTTTATCTCCTGATTAAGCCTTTGAAAGATGCCCATAATCTCCTCACTCGTTTTTGTATCGAGGTTTCCTGTTGGCTCATCTGCCAATAGAATGGAGGGTTGATTGACCAAGGCACGTGCAATTGCCACACGTTGCTGTTCTCCTCCAGAAAGTTGTCTGGGATGATGACGTTCCCTCCCCTCCAAGCCTACTGCTGAAAGGGCCTTCTTGGCCATCTCTCTTCGTCTAAAAGAGGAGAGCCCTGCATAGATCAGAGGGAGTTCAACATTTTCTATTGCAGAGGTTCTGGATAATAGGTTGAATCCCTGAAAGACGAAACCTATCTTTCGATTTCTAATTTCAGCCAGTTCATCCCTCGATAGGTGATCTCCATTAATACCTTCTAAGAGGTACTGGCCACTTGTAGGCCGATCTAAAAATCCGAGTATGTTCATGAATGTAGATTTTCCAGAACCCGATGGGCCCATAATGGCAACAAATTCTCCCCTATCAATGGAGAGCGAGACCCCTCTTAGGGCAGTAACCTCCACCTCCCCTAAACTATAGACCTTCACTAAATCGCGAACCTGAATCAATGTCTCCATATCAACTCTAAGAAACTAAGGGTATTTAAAAAAAGCGTAACGAGAGATCTTTTATAAAATACTATGGGCGATGGATTTTTTCACTTGATTGGAGCCCGCATAAAGGGCGAAGAGCTCTTGCTCTGACCTGCTCCTTTCTTACTTGAGACTTCCTCCACAATGACCTCCATCCCTTCACGAAGATCACCAGCCACCACCTCACTGAAGGTGCCGTCTGTAACCCCAACAACAATCTCAACAGGAATAGGTTTATTTTCCTTAGAAAGAATCCACACCCTCCCGGGTTTCCCACGGTCTTTCTGATAGGATTGAGCAATATCTAACCATTTTTTCCTCTGTTCTTCCGTTAAGAACCCCCAAATTTTCTGACGAAGTAAAGCGCTGATTCGACCTTGAACCTCTTCGGGCTTTGACCTTTCCCTGATTTCCTGGAATTCAGCCCTTGAGGATTTTAGAACCATCTCCACCTTCGATTGTTGGTCAGCATTAAGTTGGAGTGCCTTGACCAACCTTTCAAGCAAAGCCCGCCCTGTCTCCGAGGATGTTGGCTCTTTCTTCTTTCCTGAGGCCATTTCTAATTTTGCAGACTCAGGTCTGAACCTCAAAGCGGAATTTGGAATCTTCAAAACCCCCTCTCGATGCTGTACCAAAATAGATACATTTGCTGTCATCCCTGGCTTCAGTCTTAAATCGGTGTTATCCACCTGGATGACTACATCGTAGGTTACTACATTCTGAATCGTCGTTGGGGCATTCCGAATTTCAGAAACCTTCCCGCGAAACGTCTTCTCTGGATAGGCATCTACTGTAAAGGTTGCATCTTGACCCACTGCCACCATCCCAATATCTGCCTCGCTCACATTGGTATCCACCTGCATCTGGGTCAGGTCCTTGGCGATTGTAAATAGGGTTGGGGCTTGAAGGCTTGCCGCCACCGTTTGACCCACATCCACATTTCTTGAAATCACGATCCCATTGACCGGGGATCGGATGGTCGTGTATCTTAAATTGGTCTCAGCAACCCTTAGGGCTGCCTTTGCCTGCTCCAACTGTGCTTTTGAAGATTCGATCTGAAATTTAGCAGACTCTACCTGGGCTCTTGCTACTTCTCTCTGGGCCAGGGCTGCCTCATAATTTGTCTGTGCAGTGTCGAGGGTTGCCTGGGCAATCACCTTTTTTTTTAAGAGGGATTGGTTGCGCTCGAGATTTCTCTTCGCATCCAACACCGCCACTTCTGCCTTGACAAGATTTGCCTTCGCATTCTCAAGATTGGCCTGGGCATTAAGCAGGTTGGCCTGGGCATTTAGCACATTGGCTTTTTCCTTATCGACCTGAGCCTCAAAAATAGCAGGATCAATCTGCGCAATCACCTGTCCCTCCTTTACCCGGGAGTTGAAATCCGCATAGAGGGCCTTAATTGTACCTGAAATCTGACTTCCGACTAAAACCGTAATGACTGGATTAATCGTTCCGCTTGCCGTCACCATGGAGATGACTTCTCCCCTTTCAACCTTTGCCAAACGGAATCTTTGATCTTTACCTTTAGATCCGATCCATTGATAGAAGGAAAACCCGGTTGCAAAAATTAGCAAAAAGATTCCAATCAAAATAAGATATCTCTTCTTTCCTTGACCCATCTTATATTTCCTTTCTCTTTTTCCTAAAGAGAAGGCGAAGTGGTACGCCCTCGAATCCAAACTCTTCTCTCATCTTATTGATCAGATATCTCTCATAAGAAAAATGAATCCCCTCAGGGAAATTAGTATAGATAACAAATGTGGGTGGCCCTGTTGAAACTTGGGTAATGTAGTTTAATTTCACTCTGCGGTTTTTATAGAGAGGAGGGGAATTCTTCTCTACCCATCTTTCAAGCAATCGGTTTAATTGAGAAGTAGAAACTCTTTTTTTCACCTGCTCAGCCACAAGGTCAACCGTATCGAGAATCCTTATCACCCTCTGCCCCGTAAGTGAAGAAACGAAAAGAATAGGGGCATAGGAGAGATATTTTAAATCATGGTATACTTTTTCCCTAAACTCGATTAATGTTTTAGAATCCTTTGGGATCAAATCCCATTTATTGACGACGAGGATACACCCCTTCCCTTTCTCATGTATGAAGCCCCCGATTCGGGCATCCTGGTCCGTCACTCCCTCTTGTGGATCAAGCAGCAGTAAAGCCACATCCGAACGATCCAAGCTTCTCAGGGCCTCCACAATGCTATACTGTTCAAGTCTTAAACTGATCCTGCTTTTTCTTCTAATCCCTGCGGTATCGATGAGGACGTATCTCTTCCCATCCCTCTCTATTAGGGTATCAATCGCATCTCGAGTAGTCCCAGGTGCTTCGTCCACAATCAACCTCTTATATCCCAGCAATCTGTTGATCAAAGAGGATTTTCCCACATTGGGCCTTCCCAATACGGTTACACGAATCGCTTTCCCTTCCCACTTCTCTTCCACGGAAGGAGGAAGGGCCTTGAGGAGGTGATCCATCAACTCATCGATTCCGTAACCATGCTCTGCTGAAATGGGGTAGATTGGGTCTACCCCTAACCCATAAAATTCGAAAATTTTCTCTTTGTGTTTGGGTCCATCAATCTTATTGACGATAAAGAAGACAGGTTTATTCAACCGCCTCATAAGGTCAGCAATCTCCCTATCTGATGGGGTCAAACCCTCTTTCCCATCCATAATGAAGAGAATGGCATGGGCCTCTTCCATCGCCAACTGGCATTGTTCTCGCATCTGAATGAAGAGTCGGTCCTTTGAAATTGGCTCAAAACCACCTGTATCGATCAAGGTGAAGGTATGCCCTTCCCATTCTACCTCTGCATAATTTCGGTCCCTGGTCACACCAGGTTCATTGGAAACGATTGCTTTCCTTCCCCCAATGATTCGATTAAAAAGAGTGGATTTCCCTACATTGGGTCTACCAACGATGGCAAGAACGGGTTTCATTTGCCCTCACAAAATCGAAAAACTAAATATCACCCATCCTGAGAGTTCTGAAAAAGTCGTAGAAAGACTGGGGAGGTAGGGTGAAAAAACCTTCGAGCGGATACCTTTTTATAATTTTAGCACTGTTGATTATTCCCCTCTAGTTTTGCACCTTTTTGGCGTCTATGAATTGGTCAAGCAGCCAATTTTAAAGTATTCAGGAGTGTCTG
>JBBIRM010000127.1:0-8286 GCA_037441765.1 Deltaproteobacteria bacterium
CCTGGAAAGTCAGCATCCACCTTGTCTATCTTACAACGAGGCTGAATCACATCCATTATGTTTAATATTCGAACATTATCTCCAGGGTAAACCAAATTAATATCCACAGACTTAATTCTCGAATCCCTCAGGATCAATTCTTTTAATTCCTTTAGTTTGATATAAAGGATACCCTTTTCAGCATAAGTATTTGAACCTGCTTGGATATCTTTTATATCAATAGATTCTATCTCAAGTCTCATCTGAATCTCCTTCCCCACACTGATGATAAATGAATACTATTTTTTCCCTTTTTCATTGAGCAAAAAGGAAGAAATTAAAACCGCCCAGAAATATAGAATATTCTTTTTTTAAAAAATTAATTTCCTTCTTGGGTCTTCCTAAAATATAGGAAGACCCATCCCCTTTAAAATCAATATTAAACCTATTTCCTTATGCAGTGGTCTTATTCTTTTCTCGAAGCATCTTAAGTTCCTGACTTATTCTTTCAATCTTCTCCTCCTCCACTGCCATCGCCCAAATGCCTACTTGCTCTTCATAGACATCCTCAGGGATTGCTTTTCGAACCTCAGGCTCTAAGATGTGGTAGACTGGAAGTCCCAACGAGACTCCTGCCAGTGGTCCAGAAAAAGTTGGGTCTCCTGTGGTTACTGTTTCTGCTGTAATCATCACTCCGTCAAGATCGCTCGCACCAAGAACTACAATGATATCACTCTTAGGAATATTATCCTTTTGTGCCCTTTCTGCGATTGTCTTCACCTGACCCTGGTTTTCTGGATCCATTGTTCCTGCGGCGGTTCAGACAAAACACTCTGTCACCTTAAAGACAACATTGGCACCTGCTGCTTCCAGACATGTAGCGATGGCCGGGCCCTGGACTCCATCCCTCTCGCCGATGATGATGGCTGTTTTGCCTTTGAGCCAATTATCCATATCTTCACCCCCCTTCTCTCTTTAATTGGAATTGAAAATTACCTATCGTTAGAAATTGCCGGATGTAAAATCCTCTCCTTCACTAACTCAACAGCATAATGGATATGATTTCTCATCTCCTCCTTGGCTTGATCGTAACTGCCCATCTTAATCAGGTCTAAAATTCTCTTATGATCTTCCAATGAGTGCTGGGCTGCACCGCTGATATAAAAATAGATAAATTGGTAGCGGGCAAGATTGTAGCTAATCGAGTGATAAATGTTAGCGAGCCTGGAGTTCCCAGCAGACTCCACCAAACTTGTATGGAAATCCAAAATCACTTTTATTCGATTCAACAATTCTTCAGGATCCACACTATTAAGGGGCATGGGCAGGCTTAAAGCCTTATTTAAAGATAGGGTAACTTTTGGCAGGTTCCTGATATTAGATTTCTTGAGAAGATCGATGGTAAAGCATTCAATCATCTCCCGGAGCTGGGATATCTCTTCGAAATCCTTAATAGATAGTTCGGTTACAAATGTCCCTTTTCTTGGGATGCTAATAACCATGTGATCTTTTTCCAAAAGTCGAAATGCTTCCCGTAGGGGAGGACGGCTGATCCCAAGGGTTGAGGCAAGGGTTGATTCGTTTAACTTCTGGCCTGCCTTAAGTTCACCAGTAATTATTTTTTCCCTTAAATATTGAAGGGCACTTCCAGTGACATTTAAAACATGCATAAATATTTCAAATACTTAGATATTTTGTCTATTGTCTACAAATTTATATCAAATTTTTATGAAAAAGTCAATATATTAATAAACCCTCAATCTTTTTTTCTTAAATAAGGTTCAACAAAATCCATAAGTGCCTTTTCTGTAAGGTACCCATATAACTTTTCCTTTATTGCACCATCTCTCCCTATGATAAAAAGTGTTGGGACAATGTATACATTATAATTTTTCCTGCTCACACTTGCGTCCTTATCAAGAAGGACAGGAAATATGAGTTTCTTCTGTCTTACAAATTCAGAGACATCTCCCTTACTTTCGCCAATATTTATGGCTAAAACCTCAAGGTCAACCTTTTTCCCTTCTAAAAAGATATCATTTACCATAAGGATATTCCTCGTTTGACAGAAGACACACCCCTGGGTCCAAAAAAGGAGAAAAACATTTTTCCCCTTAAATTGGCTGAGGGAAACTTGTTGACCCTCTAAGGTTTGAAGACTGAAATCTTTAGCAATATCCCCGAGTTTTGCACTATCTCTTTTCTCACAAGCCCATAAAGAGAATAGACATAATAAAAGAGCAAGTGATGAAAACCAATTTCCATTCCTCATCCCTTTTTCTCTCCAAAAAGTCCTCTCGGCCTCCAGATCAATATCGCCGCCATAAAACCATACATGAAGACCCTCTCGAAAAATGGGACGAAAAGAATTCCAAATGCCTCTAACTGTCCCAGAATTAGAGAACTAATATAGGCACCCTTGATATTCCCCAATCCTCCAATCACCACTACTGCAAAGGCATTCATAATATAATGATGTCCCATCTCGAGACTAATATTAATAAAGGGACCGTGGAAGACTCCCATTAACCCCGCTAAACCAGATCCAATCCCAAAGACCACTGTATATAATCGAGGAACATTGATTCCAAGCCCATTTGCCAATTCACGATCAGATGAGGCTGCTACAACCTTCTTCCCATATCTTGTCTTATTTAAAAATAACCAGAGGAGAAGGAAAACAAAGGCTCCGACACCTGTGTAGAAGAGATTATAGATAGGGTATTTCCCCCCCATAATCGAAATGACTCCTCTGAGGCCTTCTGCTTCTTTAACGGTATACCAGTGAACTCCCCATGTTAATCTTACAAGGTCCTCAATGACCAGAATTAGGCCAAAGGTTAGGAGGAGTTGAAAATTAACATTGATCCGGTAGGTCTTACGAAGGAGAAATCTTTCTGAGATCATTCCTATCCCACCAACCACCATAGGAGTGATAAAAATGGAGAGCCAGAAGTTATCAGTCCAAACAACAACCTGATAGGAGAGGTAAGCCCCGACCATAAAGAAGGCTCCTTGGGCCATATTAAGTATCCCAAGGACACCGAATATGAGACTCATCCCTGATGCAATGAGGAAAAAACATGATGAACTTGCAAGACCATTCAAAAAAAAATGGACAAAAATACGAGGTTCCAAATGTTCTTTATCTCAAATGAATTAATATAAAAATAAAGGACTCAAACGGCGAGGTACTTACCTATTATCTCCTTATCCTCTTTTAACTCTTCAATGGTTCCCTGATGGTGGATTCTACCTTTATCAATAATATAACCCCTTTGGGCAATACTCATCGCAAATCTCATATTCTGTTCTGCCAGCACCACAGAAATTCCAGTGGTAATGATCCTCTTGATCAAATCTTCAATCAATTTAACGATGAGAGGAGCCAATCCCTCTGAGGGCTCGTCAAGAAGCAATAACTTTGGATTGGTCATCAGTGGTCTTGCCACTGCAAGGATCTGCTGTTCTCCACCACTTAAATGCCTCCCTTTACGAGCTTTCAAATTTTCTAAGATTGGGAAAGTGGAGAAAATCTTCTCAACGGTCCAACCCCCTTCTACCTTCCGCTCCACCACCTCTAAATTATCCTGAACAGTCAGGGTTGGAAAGATCCTCCTATCCTGGGGGACATACCCAATTCCCATTCTGCAAATCTCATAGGGAAGTTTTTTGGTTAAATCAACCCCCTCAAATTTAATACTCCCTTTTCGTGGAGGAGTAAAACCCATAATGGACCTCAGGGTTGTGGTCTTACCTGCTCCATTTCTGCCAAGCAGACAGATAACTTCCCCTCTCTCGAGGCTCAAAGAGATTCCCTGCAGGATATAACTTCTTCCATAGTAAGTGTGAATATCATTGACTTCAAGCATATTATTCTCCTAAATAGGCCTCTCTCACTTTCTCATTTCTTCGGATATCCTCAGGTCGACCATCGGCGATGATGGCTCCTTGATGCATCACCACAATCCTCTCAGAAACAGAGAATACAACACTCATATCATGTTCAACCAAAAGTATAGTGACCTTCTGCCTTTCTGGAAGGGTGCGGATGAACTGGACCATTCTATCGGTCTCTTCTGGACCCATCCCCCCTGTAGGTTCATCTAATAGAAGAAGGACTGGATCTGTTGCCAGGGCCACACCGATCTCCACCAGTCGCTGATCTCCATGGGAAAGAGAACCGCATATGGAATCCTTTTTGTCTAAAAGACCGATCACCTCAAGAATCTTTTCTGTCTCCAGATCAGCCTCACTTCGGTTCTGGGTGAGAGTAAACATCCTTAAACTCTCTTTTCTCTTTGCGAGTATTGCCACTTTGATATTCTCATAAACGGTTAGATCTGGAAAGAGATTGGTAATCTGAAAAATTCGGCTCAGCCTTAACCTTGATATCTGAAAAGGAGTGAGCCCTGTGATATCTTTCCCGTTAAACATGATGGTTCCTGAAGTGGGAGATAACTTTCCCGTGATAAGATTGAATAGGGTGGTCTTTCCCGCCCCGTTTGGGCCTATTATGGAGGTAAATTCCCCTTCTCGAAAATCAAGATCTACTCCTGCTACAGCAGATAGTTTTCCAAAATTTTTCCATAGCCCTCGAATCTCCAATATATTCATCCCACTATTCCTCCTAATCTCCGACCCTTCAACTTCTCATAGAGAAATCCTACTATTCCACCTGGAAGGAAGAGGACAAACCCAATCAGAATGGCACCTAAGTAAATCATCCATAACTCTGTATACCCTGAAATGATTTCTTTCAGATACATGAAGATGACGGAGCCCACTGCAGGAGCAAGAAAGATCTTCGTCCCGCCCAATAGACTCATGAAGACAGGTTCTGCTGATTTGGTCCAGAAGGCGATGCTCGGGGTAATGGATTTCAAAAATGGGCCAAATATGGCCCCTGCTAATCCGCAGAAGAACCCTGAGATCACGAAAGAGATGAGGCGGTAACGCCTCACATTTATTCCCACAAACTGGATACGGTCTGAGTTTTCCCGAATTGCTTTTAAGGCTAAACCAAAATGAGAATTGACAATGACCCAGAGGATGTAAAGAGAGATGGCCACCAAGATAAGTGTGAAATAGTAATAGGAGGCAATAGAAGAGAGGTCTACTTGAAAGAGGAGGAAGTTAAGAGGAGGTCTGGGGATATTGACAAGACCATCTGCTCCACCGGTGAGCCGATCCCATTTCCAAACGATGGTGTGGACCATCATGCCAAATGCTAAGGTCAGCATGGCAAAATATATCTCATCCAGGCGGACACAAAAGTATCCGATGATACAGGCTGCAAGGGTTGCGGCAATAACTCCAATGAGAAAGGCCAGAGGGATGGAGGGATAGATATGAAGCAATATAAGGCCTGTCACGTAAGACCCAATGCTAAAGAATGCAGCGTGGCCAAATGAGAGGAGTCCAGTATAACCAAAGAGGAGATTGAAACTGATGGCAAACAGAATCATAATGAGCATTTCGGTTAAAAAGACAACGAGGAAATTAGATAGAAAAAGGGGAGCTAAAATAATAAGAATAATAAGACCGGTGAACCATAAGTATCTATTGAGCATTGTTTAACTTACCTCCTCGCCTAAGAGTCCTTTGGGCCGGATAAGTAAGATAATCGCCATAAAGACATACATAAAGGCCATCTCAAATCTCGGGATATAAAGGGTTCCAAAAGAGTTGAGTTGACCTAATAAGAGAGAACCGATCAAAGCCCCTGGAATGCTACCCAACCCACCAATCACTACAATGGCAAAGGCTTCCACAATTGTATGGACATCCATCTCCAACATGATGGAGCGGAGAGGAGCGGCTAAAACCCCTGAGAGTCCAGCAAGATAGGCTCCAATTCCAAAGACTGATGTATATAGCCAGGGAACATTGATCCCCATTCCGCTGGCTACCTCCCGATCTGAAGAAGAGGCCCGAATCATCTTTCCAAACCTGGTCTTTGTTAAAAAGAGCCAGATGAAAATCCCTACAATCACCCCCATCACGATTACAAAGAAATTATACCTTGGATAACTGACCCCAAAAATATTCATTGTCCCACTCAGGACCTTTGGCTCTGTTGCAGTTCGAAATGCTACTCCCCAGAAGATTCTGACAATATCTGCAATCAAAAGCATCAGGCCAAAGGTTAGTAAGAGTTGAAATGGAATGGGCACTCCATAGACAGGCCTAAGAAAGATCCTCTCCATAAGAATTCCTGCCACACCACAGATTAAAGGGGCAAAGAGGAGGGCATACCAGAAATTTCCAAGCCATTGTGTCAACTGGTAGGTAAAAAAGGCTCCTAACATAAAAAGGGAGCCGTGGGCAAGATTTAGGATTCTCAAAACACCGTAAATTAGCGTTAATCCTGATGCAATAATAAAAAATGTCATTGCGCTGGTTAACCCATTAAGAAAAAAAGATAAGAAAGTTGAAGGAGTCATAGGTCAATCCTCGCCTTTAAATCAAAAGAAGTAGGTTCCCCAAAACGCTTTAGCAGAACCTCCTTCAATACTTATTATCCTTTGATCACATACTTCATCCAGGGAGCGGGTGTCTTTTTTGCACGTCTTTCAAGGACATCTTCTGCTGGTTCAATAATATCTTTTCCAGGGGCATCTCTGATATCCACAAGATTCATAGCGATTCCAATCTTCTCCGGGTCTTTTTTGGTATATCAATATGGAACTTCACAAATAGCGGAATGGTCTTCCTTGCGCATCTTCCTTTTGTAGCCTGGTGTATCAAATTCCATTGTCTCCATCGCCTCAATTACAGCATCAGTATTCGTAGTTCCTGCTGTTTCGATCGCTTTTTTATAAAGGTACATAATTCCATAGGCATCATGGGCCACATTATGAGGATATTCTCCATACATGCTCATAAACTTCTCCACCCATTTCTTATTGCGATCTGTTTTTGGATGATCGAACCAATATCCATGGGCTGCCCCCCAGATCCCTTCAGGAACTTCTGATTCTGTTCCGCCTTTCGTGGAGAGGGCGTAGAAGCCATCCACAGCCAAACCCCCTTCGGTGATTACAACTCCCACCTTTTCAAAAAATCCATAACGTTTTGCCTGTTTAACAAAAGTAACGAAATCTCCACCCCACAGAGGGGTATAGACTGCATCGGGTTTGGCTTCCAAAAGTTTCACAATGTAACTGGTGTAATCACCTGCAGCAAACTTCGGCCAAGCCTGAACTTGCATACACTCCACATCAGGTTTTCTTTTTTGAAGATGGTAAAAGAAAGCCCCCCATGCATCCCATCCGAAGCTATAGTCAGGGCCGATGACCGTCCACTTCTTATAGGGCATTTTAGATGCAATGACACCGGCAGCCGCTCCAGACTGATAGACATTTGCACGGGGTCTAAAGACATATTTATTAAAGGCCTCTGTTGTGATAGTGGGGGATGAAGCACATGCAATCAGTAGCATCCTTTTCAATTCTGCAAGTACAGGGACAGCGGAAATGGCTACTCCACTATGATTGAATCCATGGAGAAAGTCCGCTCCCCAATCGAGGACAAGTCTCCTCACTTTTCTTACTCCAAATTCGGGGTTACAAGCATCATCTTCAAACCTACACTCCACAGGTCTCTTTAGAATTCCGCCTGCTTGATTGATCTCCGAAGCGGCCATCAATGCACCTTGCTGACCTGCCTTACCCCATGCTGCCACAACACCTGAGAAGGAATAGATCCCCCCAAACTTAATCGGTTTGGCCTTAGCCCAGGCATTGCTCGGCCCACGACTCACCCCTTTTAATAAAGGACCTCCAATAATGCTAGCCCCAATGAAACCAGCACTCCTCAAAAATTTCCGCCGGGATATTTCTTTTCCCATATAACCCCACCCCTTTCTTTTGAATTTAGATTAGAATTGAAATAGAAAATCTTCTAAAACAATTTGGAGGCTCTGCCATAAGAATCCCCCTTAGCAGAACCTCCTTAAATCCATAATTATCCTTTGATCACATACTTCATCCATGGAGCGGGCGTCTTTTTTGCACGTCTTTCAAGGACATCTTCGATCGGCTCAATGATATTGGCATCGTGGATATCGGTAAGGTTCATTGCAATACCCACTAATTCTGGAGCCTTGGTGGTTTTCCCATAGGGTACATCTGTATAGGCAGAGTGGTCTTCCTTCCGGAACTTCCTATTGTAGCCCGGTGTCTCGAATTCCATTGTCTCCATAACCTCAATTACTGCATCTGTCTCAATGGTTCTGGCCTTTTCGATTGCCTTCTTATAAGTGTACATGATCCCATAAGCATCGTGAGCTACAATGTGTGGATA
>JBBIRM010000128.1:0-8256 GCA_037441765.1 Deltaproteobacteria bacterium
TACCATCTCCTTAGATGAAATCCCTTTCTTCAGACATTCTATTAACCGACCCGCTTTATAAGATTTTCGAGAGATATCCCTACCCCATTCTTATAATTCCCCCCTTAAGTGAGGGATTACTGTCAATCTAAGATTGACAGGGCAATGGACATCTTTTAGTGTTATATTAAGAGATCGTTTCGAAAAAATGAAAGATTTAAATAGAAATTTTGATCATTCAGAAAAGATCATTAAGGAGGAAGGATGGACGAAAGGATCAAAGAGGCTTTTCAAAAAATTTATGAGGGTGAGGCCAAAGCGGCCTTAAGGCTAAAAATTTTTTCTAAGAAAGCAGAGGAGGAAGGATTACCGCAAATCTCTCAACTTTTTCGTGTTATCGCTTTCAGTGAAGAAATCCACGGAGAGCGTGCACTTAGGATGCTCAGGGAGATTAAAGACACTGATACAAACCTTAAAGAGAGCTTCCAGTCAGAAACCACCATTGCAGGAGTAGCCTATGAGCATTTTATTGAACTCGCAGAAGAGATAGGGGACTCAACCGCCTCAACGATCTTTTCCCATTCGAGGGATGTTGAGGATACTCACGCTAAACTCTACAAGAAGGCGATCAACCACCTGATTGGGGAGCGAGAGACCACTTATTATGTGTGTCGGGTATGCGGGTATGTGTCAGATGGGATTTGCCCAGAGGCCTGTCCAGTATGTTCTGCACCCAGGGATCAATTTACTGAGTTTAAATAAGAAATAGATTCTAAATAATGAGGAGTTAAAATGGAGCCCAAATATACAAATAGACTGATTCATGAAAAAAGCCCTTACCTTTTACAACATGCCCATAATCCTGTCGATTGGTATCCATGGGGCGAAGAGGCCTTTTCAAAAGCAAAAAGAGAGAATAAACCCATTCTCCTCAGCATTGGCTATTCCTCTTGCCACTGGTGTCATGTGATGGAGAAGGAGTCTTTTGAAGATGAAACAATCGCCCAGATCATGAATGAACATTTTGTCAACATAAAGGTCGACAGGGAAGAGAGGCCAGATGTCGACGAGATGTATATGAGTGCGGTTCAACTGATGACGGGGTCGGGAGGGTGGCCGATGACTCTCTTTTTAACCCCTGATCTGATCCCCTTTCATGCAGGAACCTATTTCCCACCTGAAGATAGGGGGGGAATGCCAGGTTTTAAAAGGGTATTGAAGGTTGTATCTGAGTATTACCATTCCAATTTAGGAGAAGTTGAAAAGATAGCAACCCATATTAAAGATGCTATTCAACAGATGATTTCCATTTCCCCTCACGAAGAGGAAATGGATGATAAGATCTTCATCAGCGCTTTTGATACCTTAAAAAAACAGTTTGATCCAATTTATGGGGGATTTGGAAAGGCACCCAAATTCCCTAACAGCCTGGCGATCTCTTTCCTTCTTAGATATTGGAAAAGGACAGGTTCACAAGAGGCATTAAGCATCGTTGAATTGACTTTGGAGAAGATGGCTGAAGGAGGAATTTATGATCACCTTGGAGGGGGATTTCATCGTTACAGTGTGGATGAACGATGGCTTATCCCCCATTTTGAGAAGATGCTTTATGATAATGCATTGATTTCTCGTATATATTTCGAAGCCTACCAGGCAACCCGAAAGGAGAAGTACCGCCGTGTGGGAGAAGAAACCCTTCAGTACGTACTTCGTGAAATGAGAAGCCCTGAAGGGGGATTTTATTCTACCCAAGATGCAGATAGTGAAGGTAAGGAGGGAAAATTCTATACCTGGACAAGGAACGAGGTTAAGCAAGTTTTAGGCAGAGAGATTGGAACTCCTTTCTGTGCATATTATGGGGTGTCTCAACATGGAAATTTTGAGCAGGATTCAAGTGTCCTCCATATCGATTCCACCTTGGAGAAGGTTTCTCAACTCTATGGGATATCTGTTGAAGATCTAAAGAAACAACTTGAAGAGGGGCGGAAGAAACTCTTTTTTCATAGGGAGAGGAGGGTAAAACCCGATCGTGATGAGAAGGTTTTAACCTCATGGAATGGATTGATGATTTCAAGTCTTGTGGATGGATTTAAGGTTACAGAAAAAGAAGACTATCTCCATGCGGCAAGAGATGGAGCTCAATTCATCCTTCAAAAGATGAAGAGGGATGGCGATCTATTGAGAGTCTATTTTAAAGGGATTAGCCAGGTGAAGGGCTATTCTGAGGATTATGCATTCTTCATTCAAGCCCTGATCGATCTTTATGAGTGCACCTTCGACATAAGATGGCTAAAAGAAGCAGATTACCTGAATCAGAAGATGATTGAGCGATTTTGGGATGAAAAAGAAGGGGGTTTTTTCTTCACAGGAAAAGGGAATGGGGCACCAATTGCCCGACCAAAAAATCCATACGACCAAGCACTCCCATCAGCAAACTCTGTTGCGGTCTTTAACCTCATTCGGCTTGGATTTTTAAAAGGGGACGAATCCTTAAAGAAGATGGCCGAAAGAATCCTTCGCCTCTTTTACCCCTTCTTCTCAAAACATCCTCTTAGCCTCCCGAATTGGCTATCAGGTCTATCTTTCTTTTTGTGGCCAGAAGAGATTGGACTTGTAGGTTCAAAGAATGATCCAAGGATAAAATCCATACTCAAAATGATTCACCTAACCTATCTTCCAAATAAGATCTTATCCCTTAGAGATCCTCAAGAATCCTTAGAAGGAAAATGGTTCCCGTTTCTTATGGAGAAAGTGATTGAGGAAACGCCCACACTTTTTGTTTGTAAAAATTCCACCTGTCTTCCCCCCATCAAGGATGAGAGAGAGATGGAAAAAATTCTAAGTGAATAATTCCATTGATAATGCTCCACTTATCTTTCTTAATAACTTTTTCTGAACTCTCAGAACAGGGTTGACAAAAAGGGGGAAGGGTTTTATTTTTAAATGAAAAAATTTTCAATTTTTTTTTAACTATAAATGAATAAGGAATTTTTTAAAAAAACCTTTAAAGAAAAGAAATTGAGGATGAGTCATCCAAGACTTCTCATCTATATGGAACTCTCACAGGCTAAAGCCCCTTTGAGCGCCCAAGAACTTTACCAATGTCTGACCAAAAAGCATAAAAGCATAGGATTGACCTCAATTTATCGTTCTCTGGAACTTCTTGAATCTATTGGGATGGTCTTCAAAATTCCAAATGGATCAAACGGAAGGTATAAACTCTGTGAATTAGAGGGTCATCATCACCATATCGTTTGTAAGAGTTGTGGGAAGGTTTTGGAACTTGGTCTCTGTGAGATTTCTGGTTGGTCGGAGAAAGTAATGGAATCTACAGGATTTAAGATAACCGATCATCAATTAAATTTTTTTGGTTTCTGTAGGGAATGCAATCTCTCAAAAGAAGAAAAAGGGTTAGAGGGGTAAGGAATCAGAGTTTTCACTTCAGGGGATATGCCTTTTGCTATATGTTTTTAAAGGAGGGATGAATGTCTCATATTCATCTTCCTGATGGAGTCTTACCTGTCTGGCTTTGGGTTTCAGGATTTATTTTGGCAATCCTGGTTGGAGGAATTCTACTAAAGTTGACCAAGCGAGAGGAATTAACCCGAAGACTTCCTTTGTTGGGGATGATGTCTGCAGCCATGGTCTTAGGGGCCTCTATTGAGATTGTCCCCATTGCCTACCATATCAACCTTACCATCATCTCGGGAATATTATTGGGACCCACTCTCATCTTTCTCGCTACCTTTGTGGTCAATATGATTTTAGCCCTTTTTGGACATGGAGGGGTTACTGTGATTGGGCTCAACACCCTCACCCTATCATTGGAGGGTGTACTTGGATATTCTATTTTCCACCTCCTATGGAAGATGTTGAAACGATTAACCCTGGCTACATTCTCCGCTTCCTTTATCGCCTTACTCTTTTCCACTTTAGCCATGATCGGTGTAGTGAGCTTGGGAACATCCCATTATAAAGAATTGATTCACCAAGAGGAGGGAAAGGGAATTTTTGAGTTCAAACTCCTAAAAGAGAAGGGAGAACATCTCGAAGGAACCGGAGAGAAAGAGGAGGTCAATTTAAAGAGGTTTATAGCAATCGTCCTTCCCTTGGGTTTTATTGGATGGGTATTAGAAGGGGTTATCACATCATTAATGCTCAGATATATCTACCGATTAAGACCCGATCTATTAAGATTATAGGCAGAACCAATGATTCAGCTCTCTTACCTCGATTATTTGGCCATAGAGGGTAAAAGTTTTCTACACCGACTTTCCCCCCGATTCAAGATACTGGGTATGGTGTTCGTTCTTCTGGGGGTTGTCTTGCTGAGGGATCTCAGAGGGCTCCTTCTCCTCTATGGAATTCTCGTTCTACTTTTTATCTTCATCCGCCTCCCTCTGAGGATCTTCTCTCTCACTTTCTACCCTCTTATCTTCGCCCTTCTTTTTATCTCTGTCTCAGGGTTCCAAACACATTTCATCTTGATCATCTTTCTCAAGGTGCTCTCAGGCTCGACGGGAATCGTCCTCCTTTTAGCAAGCACCCCTTATCCCTCTATCTTCAGCACCCTTGGCCGTTTCCTCCCTTCCCTATTGGTGACCCTCCTCTTTTTAACCTATCGCTCAATTTTTATTCTCCTTAAAGTCCTTGAGGAGACGCAACATGCACTCTATCTCCGTGGGGGGTTCCAATGGAGGCATCCTTGGCGAAGCCTGGTCAATATATCGAATGCCTTTGGACACTTAATTATCGCAGGAATTGATGCCAGTGAAAGGATGTACGAATCGATGGTTCTCAGGGGGTTTAAGAATAAGATCCACTATCGAGGTGAGTAAAACCATGAGGAATGAGGAAAGAATTGTTGAAGTCGATTGCATCACCCATGTCTATCCGGATAACACCAAAGTTCAGATCTGTGGTCTTGACTTTGTCGTCAACAGGGGAGAAAGGGTTTCCATCCTCGGATCGAATGGGTGTGGGAAGACTACCTTGCTCAAACATCTCATGGGGATTCTCATCCCTAAGGAGGGGAGCGTGAGGGTTTTCGGGACCGACCCAGCAAAGGAATATTCGAAGATCAGGGAAAAGATTGGGGTGGTAATGCAGGATGTCGATGAGCAGATCCTTGGGCCCACAGTCTATGACGATATTCTCTTCGCGCCCTTAAATTATGGGGTGGAAAGAAAAAAGGCAGAGGCTATGGCGAAGGAAGTTATCGAGCGGTTAAATCTCGAAACTGTTCAAAAGAAAATTGTCAACTACCTATCAGGGGGCGAAAAAAAGAAGGTCGCCCTGGCAGGGGCATTGGTCATGGAGCCAGAGTTACTGATTCTTGATGAGCCTTTTACAGGTCTGGATCCTCTATCGAGGAGAGAACTTATACACATTTTGAATGAGTTGAATCGAGAAAAAGGAATCACCTTTATTATGACGCTTCATGAGGTTGATCTGGTAGTCCAGGTGACAGATGTTCTTTATCTTATGCATGGCCATGGAGATCTAAGTGAAAGGGGAACCCCAGAAGAAATCTTTGGAAGGTTTAAGAACCTGGAGAGTTTTAACCTCGAAGAGCCCACTCTGACAAGGCTCTTTAAGGGATTGAAGGAGGAAGGTCTCGATTTGGGTGAACCCCTTCGCCTGGAAGATGCCATCAAATCTATCATAAAACACTGGAATATTCCTTCCAAAAGGCCCAATGAGAATAGATACTGAAATGGAAAATCTTTTCTTAGCCCCCATCTCAGTGATCAAAGACTACCTTTAAGACAGATGGTTCGGGATCATGGGGACCTTTCACCTTTAGTTGGTATACAAAAGGTCTTTCTTACTGCCACTCAAAGGCAAATCATGAAAGATAAGAAACGATGGCTATCGATAAGTTTATGGATTCCCAAAGAATTCATCGATGGAATCTCAAATCATCTTTTTGAACAGGGAGCCTCTGGTATCGAGGAGCTGGAAGAAGATCTGGATGTAAAAAGAATCCGAGCCTACTTTCCTCAAGATGGAAGTGAAAGAGGAGTTATTCCCTCGCTTCGCCACTATTTAAAATCTCTCCAGAGTATTGATCCTAAATGCCCTTCGCTCAGAATGGAGGTGCTTTCTATTCTTGAAGAGGATTGGGGTGAAAGTTGGAAGAGGTTTTTTAAACCTGTCCACATCCCCCCAAAGTTTTTAGTCAAACCTCCCTGGTCAAAGGTTCAACCCCAACGTGGTCAGATTGTGATTTCAATCCATCCTAAAATGTCCTTTGGCACTGGAACCCATCCCTCTACCAAACTTTGTCTACAGGCCTTGGCAAAGGTCATCAAAAAAAAAGGCCTCTCAGTTCTTGATGTGGGAACAGGTTCAGGAATCCTCTCTATTGCAGCAGCTAAATTGGGGGCATCGAAGGTGTTGGCTGTCGATATAGACAGAATGGCGATCAGTAACGCGAGGGAAAATGTGGATGAGAATTCTGTCTCAGATACTGTCAGGTTAAAGTTAGGCCGAATTGGAAGGGTTCGAGGGAAATTTGATATTATTGTCTCTAATATCGATTTTAAAAATTTGGCAAGGATGAGGAGTTCCATTCTCAGGCATCTGAAGGGAAATGGTGTGCTCATTCTTTCCGGGATTTTGAATCGAGAGCAGGAGAGAATTTTAGACCATTACTGGAAGACAGGACTTTTCAAAGGGAGAAGATCCCTTCAGGAGGGAGAATGGGTTTGCCTCATTCTCGAGAGAGACAATTAAAGGGGAGAAATGAAGAGGTTCTATGTTTCTCAAATTCAGGTCGAAAAAGGAGTTGCAAAGGTTGGAGGGAGTGAAGCAAGACATATCCGAAAGGTCCTCCGGCTGAAACCTGGAGATGAGGTGCTTCTCTTTAATGGTTCAACCAGACAGTACCTGGGAACGATTATTGAAGAAGATCCTAATTGCGTTACCGTCCGAATTCAAAACATTCTCCCTTCTCAAGGAGAATCCCCTCTTGTGGTAACGTTGGCTCAAAGCCTCCTGAAAGGAGAAAAGATGGATTACCTCATCCAGAAAGCCACAGAATTAGGGGTAAAAAGGGTAATTCCCTTCATCTCCTCTCGATCAATTCCGCATCTGAATAAAGCCCAAACCCTCAAGCGACATCAACGGTGGGAAAAGATTGCCATTGAAGCATCAAAACAGTGTGGAAGGGGAGTTATCCCCTCAATCGAACTCCTACAGGACTACTCTTATGTTCTTAAGAATGCCCCATCCGAAGCATTGCGTCTTTTTCTTTGGGAGAGAGAAGGGATAAGATTAAAAGATTTCTTAAGGGGATTAAAAGAGAGAAAAGAGATATTTTTTATCGTTGGGCCAGAGGGTGGTTTTAGCAGAGAGGAAGTAACCAAAGCCGAACAATTTGGATTTACTCCAATCTTTTTAGGAGAGAGGATACTTAGGGCTGAAACTGTTAGTCTATGCATTATGAGCATTTTGCAGTATGAGTGGGGAGATCTCTAAAAAAAGGGGGCCATTTCCCAAATATAGGAAATGGCCCCTGGACAAGAAAGGAGGGGTTATGAAGGCCTGCATATTTGCAGGCAGGGAGGTGGTTGTTAGGCTGCTTTCTTCTCTGAATTATTGATGAATTCTTTATAAGCCTTACATTCCTGTGTCAATTTGCATTTTCTTCGACATACCTCAATGTGAATCTTAGGATTTCCCTTTCTCTTATCGCAAATTAAATAACTCATAAAGATCTCTCCTTCGAGCCCAGTATTCTATATGTGGAATCGATAACATATTAAAACACAAAATATGGATTTGTCAAGAGAAAAATTAAAATTTTTGTAAAAAAATTTTCTTTAATCTTCAATAAGTTACAAACTTAAGAGAAAGTAAATTCACAATTTTTGGATTTTTCTTATTTGAAATTTAAAGAAATTAATATAGTTGGCTCATGACGGATTTTTGTGGTAATTGAAATGGGTGTATAAAAATGCATCGGATGAATTATAATACTCCCAATATTGTATTTGTGGGAGAATCTTTTTGGGAGGCTCCATCCGATGCAAGTAAATTATCTCACAAAGTTGCTTGGAATTCAAGGATATAGGGTTACTGCAGAAATTCCGTAATAATAGGGGGCCACAATGGTGAAATCGTGGAAATGGGGGATGTATAAGGGTGGAATCAATTGGGAGAGGCTCAAAAAGATAATAGGAGTATTTTCGCAATCGTCTTTTGAGGTTTGAATGGAAGTGTAAGTAGTAATAAAAAAGGCACCAAAGATAGTAATGGTGGTTCATTGTTCTT
>JBBIRM010000129.1:0-8242 GCA_037441765.1 Deltaproteobacteria bacterium
CACCCCACCTCCCCAGTCTATAAAACTCGTTTTAAATACTTTTTCAGAGATCTCTTTAATTTTTTTTGACACTTGACCTTGAATAAAGACCGTATAGATTTCTTTGAAAAATCTGCTCCTTATTATGATGCCTTCCTCGATCTCTTTACATTCAATCATTATGCTAAATTTCTGAAAAGGGCCGTAGAGGTGCTTGCTCCTCAATCAGGGGAAAAGATTCTGGATCTCGGTTCAGGAACAGGAAGAGTGGCCTCCTGGATAGCGCATGCTGTCGGGGGAAAGGGAGAGGTCATTGGAATGGATTTTTCTAAGGCGATGGTAGAGGTCGCAAAGAGAAGATATGCGAAATCAGAAGGGTTGCTCTTCCTCAATAGGGATGTGACCCATCAATGGGAATATCGAAATTATTTTGATGGAATCTTTACTTCTTTCACCATCCACGAGATTCAAGAAAAGGGAAGATCGAGGGTTCTTGAAAACTGCTACTCCGCTTTAAAAGAGAGAGGAAGGATGGTGATTGCAGATTTTAATCCGAAAGGATCGGGTATTGCCCAAACCATTCTTTTGGCCTTTTTTAAACTTTTTGAAAGAGAAAACCTAAACTTTTTTTCATTCGATCAAAATGGCCTTTTAAAAAAGGTAGGATTTAAAAAGATCGAGACCTTTCCATTTTGGGGAGGTATTTTTCAAATTACATTGGCCCTCCGTAAGGTTGATTGAGTGATCTTCATCCACTTCTATTTAATCTTTTCCTTAGTTGTTCTGACTTGGCTCCTTTGATAAGCACATGGCGTATCTCTTTCTTCAATTCTTCATCCCCAATTTCTTGAAGTACGTTTTCTATATGGGTTAAAGTCTTCCTATCAAGTTTTTCTTTTTCCAAAGAGAATTCATTCAGTGGAGACGGGAGGGGCGAAGAGATCTTACCCAATTTGAATCGGATATCCTGGATGAGGGGTTCTTCTAAGAAATGGTTTATCTTTTCCAAAATAGTAGGTTTTAAAAATTGGAGTTGTTGCATCCAGGTTGGATGAGAGACATCAAGGAAAAGAATCCGATTTCTGATGGCTCGAGGCTGAGCGTGATTTGCCAACGATTCCCCAACGATCTCCCTCCAGGCCCCGAAGATGGAATAACATTTCAATGGAATATCAATTTCCAGTGTTTTTAAGGTTTTTTCAAGAATTGAACGAATGGGTTGAGGTTTTTGCATAAAAGATAAATCTCGGATTGCAGATTTTAGATTTTAAACTTTAGCGTTCCTCTTTAAGCAATTACCGATACGCTATACCCCATGCACTATGCCCTTTGGGATACCCTGGTTGGATCAAGTCTCGGAAAAAGAGGGCTGGGTTTGGTTATCCTTCTTCCGGGCTTCAGGCCTCCCCATTTTCCATTTTCGTTTAGATTCTGCTCCCAGAGATTTTCTTCAATCCCAAGCTGGGACCACATCTTTTCAGAGGTGGATGGTATGAAAGGTGCCAAAAGAAGGGCGATGATCCGTATGGATTCCAAGGCATTGTAAATTACTGTGCCCAATCGAGATCGGTCTTTTTCCTCTTTGGCCAGGTTCCAGGGTGCGGTTTCGTCCACATATTTATTCGCAGCATTGACGAGATCCCATATTGAAATTAGAGCCCGATGAAAGGCAAGATCATTCATCTGTTTGGACAATTGGGAAAAAGTCTTCTCTAAAACATTCTGAAGAGACCAATCCACCTCTTTTGATTCCCCAGGAGGGGGAATCACACCATCAAAATATTTAATCACCATGCTGAGGCATCTGCTGAAAAGATTCCCTAAATCGTTTGCCAGATCGCTATTGAACCGATGGATCATTGCCGAATGGGAAAAGTCTCCATCTGTCCCAAAGGGGACTTCTCTCATAAGAAAATACCTGACCGCATCCACCCCGTAGGTGTCAACAAGAAGATTGGGCTCAACCACATTCTGAAGAGATTTGGACATTTTCTTCCCTTCGATCGTCCACCAGCCATGGGCAAATACCATTTGAGGTGGGGGTAATCCAATCGCCCTGAGCATAGTGGGCCAGTAGACGGTATGGGTGGTCAAGATATCCTTTCCAATTAGATGGATGGCTTTGGGCCAGAACTTGGAAAATCGATTTTCGTCTTCACCATATCCTATTCCACTAACATAGTTGATTAAGGCATCAAACCACACATAGGTGACATACTCCTTATCAAAAGGAATTTCAATGCCCCACTTTAAGCGTTTCTTTGGCCTTGAGATGCAGAGGTCTTCCAGAGGACTCCGAAGAAACCCCAGGATTTCATTCCTTCTCGAAGGGGGAAAGATAAAGCGGTCATTCTTTTCAATGTAGTCGATCAGCCAGGATTGGTATTGGCTCATCCGGAAGAAGTAATTCTTCTCTGAGAGTTCATTGACGGAACGAAGGCAGTCCGGGCACTTTCCCTCCACAAGGTCTTTTTCAGTCCAGAATCTTTCACAGGGAACACAGTACCATCCATCATAGTTGGCCTGATAGATCTCTCCTCTATCGTAGAGATCCTGTAGAATCTTCTGAACAACCCTCTTATGGCGTAATTCAGTGGTACGAATAAAATCATTGTTAGAAATATTTAGCCTCTTCCAGAGGGATTGAAACCTTGTGACCATTTCATCGCAATGCGCTTGCGGTTCAACCCCCCTCTCCTCCGCCGCCTTTTCAACCTTCTGCCCATGTTCATCAGTTCCAGTGAGGAAGAAGACCTGATAGCCCTCCAGACGTTTGTATCTGGCAAGGATGTCTGCAGCGATAGTGGTATAGGCATGACCGATATGGGGAACATCATTCACATAATAGATGGGGGTGGTGATGTAGAAAGTCTCTTTAGAGTTCGGATGCATGAAGCGTAATTTCTCCTCCTTCTTCCAGTTCGATGGTGATGGTTCTATTGAGCACATTCTGACGGATGACCTTTCCCTTCCCTGCACGGGTTTGAACATGTTTTCCGACCTTCGGTAAATCCTTTTTTAATTCCATATAGGTTGGGAATTCATAAGCCAGACAACACATGAGCCGTCCACATACCCCTGATAACTTAGTGGGATTGAGGGCAAGATTCTGCTCTTTGGCCATTTTGACAGAGACCAGATCAAATCTTGTGATGAAGTTGGAACAGCAGAGCTCCCTTCCACAATTCCCGAGGCCACAGATCATTTTGGCCTCATCCCTCACCCCGATCTGCCGCATCTCGATCCGCATCTTAAACTGGGAGGCCAGGTCTCTAACCAATTCACGGAAATCGACCCTCTTTTCAGCCGTGAAATAAAAGAGGACTTTGGAACGATCCAAAAGAACTTCAGTTTTAACCAATTTCATATTTAAATTTTTTTCTTTGATTTTTTGGAGACAGAATTGAAAAGTTTCTTTCTCTAATTGTTGATTTCTCTCAAACTGCTCTAAGTCCTCTGGAGTTGCCTTCCTGATCACCTTCTTAGGTGACTTAAGAATAAAATGCCTCTCTTTTAGGTGAGGGGTGGAGAGCACCCTTCCAAGGGTAAGCCCTTTATCGGATTCAACAACGACCAAATCGTTGATTTCGAGGGAAAAGTCTCCTGCATCAAACTCTTCAAGATTTCGATTAGGTAATTTGACAAAAACCAGACGAATCATCTTCTTACCCTTCAGCCCAAGAGAGCATCATCGCCTCTAAAGCCAATTCGGTGTTGGCATTATTTCTTATAGCGAAAGTGGTTTGATGGAGAATCTCCATTCGTTTCAAAAGGGAGGAGAGTTTCCAGTTTAAGGTGATCTTTTTTATCTGATAAAGGAGATCAGTATGGATAATTTTTGGTTCTTCCTCAAGGGTCTTTACAATTACCATATCTCTCAGCAGGGTCTTGGCTACCTCGAGAACCAAAAGCAGGTCTTCCCTTTCTTTAGTGGGTAAGGAATTTACCCAACCTTGCATCCTTTCAGCAGGTAGGGACTTTTCCCCAACGAGACCTTTTATAAGTTCTTCCCTACGAATATTCCGTATCTTTCCTTCGATTTCAAGTGCCCTTCCTGGACTGCCCTCTGAAAGAGAGGCAAGGAGATGGGCCCCCGCTTCATCCAGCCCGTGCCTTTCTCTTAACCATTTAGCAACCAACGGAATTGGCAGGGGATGAAACCGTACCAATTGGCAACGAGATAAGATTGTAGGTAGGATCAATCTTGCATGATTAGCAAGGAGTATTAGCACCGTATTAGGGGGTGGTTCTTCCAGGGTCTTAAGTAGGGTATTTGACATATGAGGAGCCATTCGATCTGCAGAGGAAAGAATGCAGATTCGATATTTTCCCTCATAGGGTCGGAAGCTAAGATCCCTCTGCATATACCTGACCTGTCCCACCTTAAGGGTTTGGTTCTCCGGCTCTAAGACCAGTACATCAGGATGAAGAAACGCATCGATCTTTTTACAGGAAATGCATTGATCGCAAGAGTCAACTTTATCACCCTTAAGACAATTGAGTGTCTTTGCAAACTGTAGGGCGACTAATCTTTTCCCAATTCCTTCATTTCCTAAAAAGAGATAGCTATGAGCCACCCTATCATTTTTGATCGCTCGTTGAAGAAGCCCGATGGGTTTAGAATGTCCTAAAATGCTTTTAAAAGACATGCCTTTTTCAACTGCAGAATTCGGATTTCGAATTGCGGGTTTTAAATCCGAATTATTTTCTCCGAACTAATAAGTTGTCTACGATCTTTCGAATCTGCTCAAAAACCTTCTCCTCACCTTCTCGGGTATCAATCACCTTCACCCGAGAGGGTTCCCCTTTAGCAATGGAAAGGTACCCCCTTCTTACTCGATGATGAAATTGAACCTTCTCCTTTTCAAATCGGTCTTCTCTGCTCTTCTTTGAAATTTGATTCCTTTGGATCGCCCTCTTCAATCCCACACCAGAGGGGCAATCAAGAAGTAAAGTCACATCAGGTTTGATCCCCTGAGAGGAGAGACGATTGAGTCTTTTGATAAGGGCCAAGTCTAACTTTCGACCATAACCCTGATATGCAATAGTCGCATCATAAAATCGGTCACAAAGAACCACGACTCCCTTCTCAAGAAAGGGCCTGACCACTTCTTCTACATGTTGAGCACGGGCTGCTTCATAGAGGAAAAGTTCACTCAGAGGAACCATTTTACAATGGTCAGGGTTTAAGAGGATTTTTCTAACCTCCTCTCCAATAGGGGACCCTCCAGGCTCTCTGGTGACTATACAGGGAATACCTTTTTGGGATAGGTATCTTTTTAGACGTCGAATCTGAGTGGTCTTCCCACTTCCCTCTACACCCTCAAAAGTGATAAACAGGGACAATCGATATCTCCTTAAAAATCAATAACTATTTGAAATCAAAATAAAATATAAGTGAGAGCCTCCATCCCTGTCAAGGATTGGATAAGAGTCTGTTCTCCATAAAACTGAAATGGCCCTCCTTGCCAACAACTATATGGTCGAGAATTCTAAGGTCGAGTGTTCGGGCGGCTTCGAGAATGTTTCGAGTTAGTTGTTTGTCGTCCTCAGAGGGTTGATGATGGCCACTCGGATGGTTATGGACAAGGATCAGCCCAGAGGCATGTTGGGAAATGGCTTCCTCAATAACCCTTCTCGGAAAGACCACTGCCCGGTCCACAGTACCTTCTTGAAGAATCTTATAATGGACCACTTCATTTTTGGTATTTAAATATATGACCATAAAGGCCTCATAGGGAAGTCCGGATAATTTCATCCGGACAAAATCAACAACGGCTTGAGGTGATAAAAGGACATCTCGACATTTCATCCTTTCCTCAAGATAGGTTGAACAGAGTTCTTTTACGATTCGGATCAGAATGGCCGAGATGGGACCTACACCAGAAATCTCCTCAATCTCTTTTAAACTAGCATCAAGGACACCCGATAGGCTCCCAAATCGTTTGATCAGTTTTTTTGCAATTGGTTTAACATCCCTCCTCGGAATACCATAGGTGAGAAGAAGTTCAAGAAGCTCATAATCGTGAAATCCCTCAGGGCCACCTTTTCTAAATCTTTCCCTTAATCTCTCCCGATGTCCTATGTAGTGGGGTCTTTCAGGCATCAGTAAGACTCCTTTATTGAAGACTTGCCTATTTTAACATATTCAGATATATAAACTGAAAAGAAAAAATTAACCTTAAGGGGGAGAGATGGTTGAATTCGGAAAAAAGGTAGATGGTTTTAGGTTTCTTCCGCCAGGGCTCAGGGCATGGGTTAAGAGTTTTATCCCTGATGAGGATTTTAAGGGGGCCATTCCATGGACCCCAATGTCAAAACCTTTACACCAAATTACACTTGCTCTTATAACCAGTGCTGGGATAAGTCTCAAATCTGATAAACCCTTTGATATGGAGAGAGAAAAGAGGGAGCCTCTATGGGGTGACCGCACCTATAGAAAAATCCCCAGAGGGACAACCGAAAAGGATATCGATGTTAATCACCTTCATATCAATACAAACTGGATCAAGAAGGATATAAATGTGATGCTTCCTATCCAACGAATGGAGGAATTTGAAAAGGAGGGAGTTATTGGACGGCTCGCTCCTACTGCCTTTTCTTTTTATGGATTTCAATGGCAGAATTTAGATTTTTTAAAAGAGTCAATCGAACCCATCTCTGTTTTGATGAAGGAGGAAGGGGTTGAGGCAATCCTTCTTACTCCTGCCTGACCCTTCTGCTGTCAGTCCGTTGGACTGGCTGCGAGATTCCTTGAGGAAAGAGGATTCTCCACTATGGTTTTAAGCCCCACCTGGGAATTTCATCGAGCTGTTGGAATACCTCGGACATCAGCCATTGAGTATCCTTATGGGAGACCTGTAGGTCAAGCAGGAGATCGTGATGGGCAGAGAAAAGTCCTCTTAGAAGCCCTTTCATTCTTTGAAAGGGCAAAGGGACCAGGAGAGGTTTATCATCTCCCTTTCATATGGCCTGAAGATCCTAAAAAGACCGATTGGCAACCCCCTGAGATGTCTCCACTGATCAAGTATTATCTCGAGGATATTAAGAAGGCCCGCCAGGCCCATAGTTCTTGAAGTATATTTTTTAGGACAAACACTTCCATCATGATTTACCAATAGCAAACTTTTAAAGGGGAGAAGATCAATGGATAAGTAAAGAAAGATTGGCCTGTCCTGAATCTCATAAATTTGTTCGGTCAATGTCAAGAATTGAGGCCGGGATCTCTGAAAAAGTATCTAAAACGAATTTTATAGACTGTGGAGGTGGGGTGGAAAAGCCTTCGAGCAGATACCTTTAACAGTTTGGCACTATTGATTAACTAACTGAAAATGTTTGTCTTTCTCTTAAACGATTGTTAGCAAATTAACTTCTCAATGCCCGGCATTCGAAGGGCTTGGAACCCTACCTCCCCAGTCTTTCTATGACTTTTTCAGAACTCTCAGGCCTCTAATATGAAAGGAGGATTGGACCAGAGATGGAAAAAATCATCTATTCATCAGCAGTAGCCTTAGCAAAGGCCATTAGAAATAAAGAGGTCTCTTCAGTAGAGGTCGTTAACACCTACCTTGAGAGAATCGAAGAGGTCAATCCATTGCTTAATGCGGTTGTACAGCTTGATGCCGATGGGGCCCTCGCTCAGGCTCGGAGTGCAGATAGGGCACTGGAACGAGGCCAAATAATAGGTCCTCTTCATGGGGTTCCGATGACGGTCAAGGATAGTATCGAGGTAGCAGGGCTCATCTGCACAGGAGGGACCATGGGGAGGGCAAATTTTATTCCCCTGCAGGATGCTACGGTGATGGCAAGACTCCGTTCTGCAGGGGCCATCTTGCTTGGGAAAACGAATCTTCCTGAATTGAGCCTTGCTTATGAAACGGATAATCTGATCTATGGGAGGACAAATAATCCCTATGACCTCTCTCGAACACCAGGAGGAAGTAGCGGTGGAGAGGCAGCAATAATTGCAGTTGGAGGCTCACCCTTTGGCCTCGGGGCGGATATGGCAGGAAGTATCAGGGTTCCTGCACATTTTTGTGGGATCGCAGGCATTAAGCCAACCACAAATCTAGTACCCAGAACAGGCCATTTTCCTCCTTTAAGGGGGATTTTGAGCCAACTCTGGCAGATTGGCCCAATGGCACGTTTTGTGGAAGATCTTATCCTGATATTACCGATCATCGCTGGGGTGGATTGGTGTGATCCAAGTATTGTACCGATGCCCTGGAACGATCCCCATGCTGTCAATCTCAAAAATCTACGA
>JBBIRM010000130.1:0-8185 GCA_037441765.1 Deltaproteobacteria bacterium
TATCCCCCTCACCTTTGTCCTCTCCCCAGGGGGAGAGGAGATCAGAAGTGGTGCAATTTTAAAAATTAAACAGTGCACTTTTGATTTTTAGCTAACAAATATTTTTTGGAGATTTCGTGATCCCTCACTTAAGGGGGGATTATATGGATCGGGTAGGGATATCTCCGAAAATCTTATATAGCGGATCGGTTAATAGAATGTCTGAAGAAAGGGATTTCATCTAAGGAGATTGTAGCCTTTTCAATACTAAAGTGATTCTGTAGTAAGGGAGCACTCTATGGGTTTCCGCTATAAGATTTTCTACGACATCCCTACCCGATTCTCCGGATGAGTGAGATGTTACGAGACCTCTGAAAAACTCCTTGAAATACCGAGGGGATTTATCAATAGGGCTAAAACTATGAAGGTAACCGCTCGAAGGCTTTTTCACCCCACCTGGTTTAAAGTATTTAGGATCAGAGGAGGCAGTACCTTTAACTCCACCCCGCTTTTCTTGATTGCTTCGATAAGAACAAATTTGGAAGGGTCTTTCTGTCGGGGGTAAATAAGTTTTAATCGCTTTGGTTCCAGATGAGACTTCCTTAAGGCGACAATGAGATCAACTAACCTCGATGAAGAAAAGATAAAATAGCATCTCCCTTTTTGTGAGAGAAGATAAGAAGCTATCTGGGTGAGTTCTTCAATGGTTCCGTTGATCTCGTGACGGGCAACTGCCTTCTCCTCACATGGATTTATCCTGCCAGTACGTAGTCTTCGATATGGGGGGTTGGAGAAGACAACATCAAAGGACCCTGGAGGAAATATATTCCTCAGTTCTCTATAGTCTTGATGAAGAATTGATATCTTATCTTCAAGACGGTTTAAGATCACATTCCTCTGAGCGGATTCGGCAAGAGACTTTTGGATTTCAACACCGATAAAGGATCTTCCTTTGGTCGTCTTCGATAGTAAGAGAGGAAGAATACCACAACCTGTTCCTAAATCGATAGCCCTTTCATTCTTTCGAATTTGGATAAATTGACTCAGAAGTATTGAATCGATCGAAAATCGATAGCCTCTCTTTTTCTGTATAACCTTAAGAGTTCCATTGAAAAAAGTATCAAGGGTTTCATCAGGTAAAGGGTAAGGTTCCACAAATTAAAAATTATCATATAAAAAAATAGGCTGTCAAATTTAAATTCAATTTTTGGTTAATGGGTGTTAAAATTTGTTCAAAAATGAGGAGGAGTGAAAAAAAAGTATTCACCCAATATAAGTCATTAAAGATAATTCTTTAGCCAAAATTTTCAAATATTTAATAATTTTGATTAATTATGTAATGATACAGGGTTGTTGGTATGGATATTGCTTAAAAGGATTCTAAGAAAGATCTGTTATAATTTTCTTGACAAATAATTGATAAGAGGCTAATTTTTAAAAAACCTTAAGGAATTAAAGAAATTTTAGGAGGTCTATATGATGAGAGGATGGGGAATTTATATAATGGTTGGGATGATGATATTTTCCCCATTTCTACTTTCTCCACTTGCGGAGGAGAAGAAAGAAGGGGAAGAGATTTATACCATTAAGCAGGGGGATACCCTTTGGGATATCTCCGCCAGATTTTTAAAAGATCCTTTTCTTTGGCCGAAGTTATGGCAGAGAAATCCCTATATCACCAATCCTCACTGGATCTATCCTGGACAACCTATTCGTCTTTCGCCGTATGAGGAGGTAAGGAAAGAGGAACCCAAGAAGGTGGTGGTTGAGGAAAAGCCAAAAGAAGTGGCAAAGGAACCAGAGGTCAAAAAAGTCGTAGAACCCACTCCAGAGAAACCACCTGTAGTGGTTGAAGAGAAGAAGCCTTTGGTGGAGAAGCCTGCCGTCTTTCCTGAAATTCGATCGGCTGGATTTTTTAGCGATATTGATTATAAAGGAGTCGGCATAATCCTTGAGAGCAAAGAAGGGAAAACCCTTATGTCGGAAGGGGATATTTGTTATCTTGCCTTCAAAACCGCTGATCCTGTTTTAATTGGAGATAAATACACAGTTTTCAGGGCTTCTGAATTAATTGTCCATCCCACTACTGGAAAGAGGATCGGGCGAAGATATAATATTACAGGAAATATTCAGATCATCGATCGCTATGGAACATTTTATACCGCCAAAGTGATTGAAGCCTTTGATGCCATTGAAAAAGGAGATATGATTCGTCCCTATATAAAAGAAAGGATGGAGATCGAAAGAAAGTAAAAATAGAATTAATTTAACTCCTTTAAAATTTATCAGGTTTAGGAGATAAAGAGGTTCAATCAAGATTTACTCTTTATTTCTTAAACCTTTTTTGTTAACATTCAAATCCATCTTCCTTAGAGAGGATACCCTGAATCCGGATGGTTTAGGGGGAAACTGGTCGAGGAAAGCCTACTTCCCTGGTCCTTTTTAGCCGATACATATTATTCATAGGGGACTTTATGGGTGATGAAATTTTCTATTGGTTAGCACTGAATTTCGTCCAAGGGATTGGAAGCGTCATCTTTCGCAGACTCGTCGATCGATTCAGAAGCCCTGAGGCTGTTTTTCGTGCTACGGAGAAGGAATTGTTAAAAGTTGAGGGAGTAAGTAGAAATTTAATCTTAGAAATCCAAAAAGGTCCACATGAAAAAAGGGTAAGAAAGGAGTTGGCCCTTCTCAATGAGGTCGGAGGGAAAATTTTAACCTTTCATGATGAACTCTATCCATATCGTTTAAGGGAAATCTACGATCCTCCTCCATTGCTCTATCTAAGAGGAGATTTAAAAAAAGAGGATGAATTGGCAGTGGCGGTTATAGGGAGTAGAAAGACAACTCAATACGGCAGATGGATGGCTGAAAAGATCAGCCAGGATCTAAGTCGGCATGGAATCACGATTGTCAGCGGGATGGCAAGGGGAATTGATTCAATCGCTCATTGGGGAGCCCTCTCAAGTGGGGGAAGGACGATTGCCGTGTTGGGTTGTGGAGTGGATGTGATATATCCTGCTGAAAACAGAGCCCTATCAAGAAAGATTATCGAGCAGGGAGCACTCCTATCTGAATTTCCAATGGGGACTCCTCCAGAAAGCGGTCACTTTCCGAGAAGAAACCGGATCATCAGTGGGCTTGCAATCGGAGTGGTCATTGTCCAGGCAGGGGAGAGGAGTGGGGCTTTAATCACAGCAGGTTATGCCCTTGAACAAGGTAGGGAGGTATTTGCAGTCCCAGGGAATGTAGGAACAGAAACAAGCCGTGGAACCAATCGCTTGATTCGAGAAGGGGCAAAAATGGTGGAATCGAGTGATGACATCCTTGAGGAGATCCTTCCACAATGGAAAAAAGCGAGGGAAGGTAGCCAAGAGGAGGAGTTCTTTTTAGATCTTTCAGAGGAGGAGAGAAAATTATATTCACTTTTGGGCACCGACCCCTTGCATATCGATACACTCATCAGGGGAAGTCAGCTTGAACCAGGACAGGTCTCGAGCCTCCTTTTGAATTTAGAAATGAAGGGTTTGGTCGCCCAATGGCCAGGAAAATATTTTAGTAAGAAGATGTGATCGTTGATCGTGAGTGGGGTCTTTTTTAAAAAAATTTTGGCGATGATAGACACTTACAACCATTCAGATAGGAGTTTCTGAGATGTCAAAAGGGTTAATTGTGGTTGAATCTCCAGCAAAGGTCAGGACGCTTCAGAAGTTTTTAGGAGAGGACTATATCATCAAAGCATCAGTAGGTCATATAAAAGACCTCCCTGAGGACGAATTAGGAGTGGATATTCAGAAAGATTTTCAACCGAGGTATGTGGTCCTTCCTGGAAAGGCAAAGGTTATCCGAGAACTGAAAAAGGCAAGCAAAGATGTGAAGAAGATTTACCTCGGGCCTGATCCAGACAGGGAGGGGGAGGCCATTGCCTGGCATATCGCTGAAGAGATAGGAGATGGGAATAAGGATATTTATCGTGTTCTCTTCAATGAAATTACACAGAAGGCTGTCCTGGAAGCACTGAAACATCCTAGTTCACTCCAACCCTCTAAATACGAAGCCCAACAAGCCAGGCGGATCTTAGACCGTTTGGTTGGATATCAAATCAGTCCTCTGCTCTGGGATAAGGTCCGGAGAGGCCTGAGCGCAGGTCGTGTCCAATCCGTTGCGGTTCGCATCATCTGTGAAAGAGAAAGAGAAATTCAGAACTTCGTTCCAAAAGAGTATTGGTCTATTACTGCTACGCTGAGGGGGAAGGATTCCCCCACTTCCTTCGAGGCCAAATTGGTAAAGTGGAGAGGAAGAAAGATCAACTTGACCAATGAGTCAGAGGCAAGGGCCCTGAAGGAGATTCTTGAGAAGGCCTCTTATACCGTTTTAAAAATCAATCAACAAGAGAAGAAGCGCCATCCTCTCCCTCCCTTTATCACCAGCCGCCTCCAACAAGAGGCCTATCGAAAACTATCATTCACTGCCAACAAGACAATGAGAATTGCCCAGCAGTTATACGAAGGGGTTGACCTTGGTGAGATGGGGGTCGTGGGACTGATTACATATATGAGGACGGATTCCGTTAGGGTCTCCTCTGAAGCAGTTCATAAAGTTCGAAACTTGATTAAGGAGCGTTTTGGAGAAACCTATCTTCCTCCTAAACCCAATCTCTATAAGAGCGGAAAGAGTGCACAGGAGGCCCATGAAGCGATTCGTCCCACATCCATGGAATTGGATCCTGAAAAGTTGAAGGATAGATTGGACAAAGACCAGTGGGCCCTTTATAAATTGATCTGGGATCGATTTGTCGCATCTCAAATGGCCCCTGCTGTCTTCCAGCAGACCACTGTGGAGATTCAGGCCGATGAGGCCATTTTTAGTGCTGTGGGTACGGTTCCAGTCTTTCAGGGATTTATGGCCATCTATATCGAATCGGAAGAAAACCATGAAGAAAAGGAAGAGGAGAAAGGCTTACCATCCCTCTCAGAAGGAGAAGTATTGGAACTATTGGGTTTGACTTCCAAACAACACTTCACACAACCGCCTAATCGTTTTTCAGAAGCCACACTGATTAAAGAGTTAGAGGAGAGGGGGATCGGAAGACCCTCCACCTATGCGACTATTTTAACCACGATTAAAGAAAGAGGGTATGTCAATGTGGAAAAAGGTAAGTTTTTCCCTACAGAGTTGGGATGTCTGGTCAATGACCTTTTGGTGGTCAATTTTCCCGACATTTTTGATGTCGAGTTTACCGCCCAGATGGAAGAGAGTTTAGATAAGATCGAAGAAGGAGAAAAGGGTTGGGTTGAGACGTTAAGAGAATTTTATCTTCCTTTCCAAAGGGATTTAGAGATGGCCAAAGTTTCGATGAGGGATTTAAAAAAGGAAAAGATCCCTACAGAGATTCCTTGTGAGAAGTGTGGTGCAAAGATGGTGAAACGTTGGGGCAAGAGGGGATTTTTTTTGGCCTGCTCTAACTATCCAAAGTGTCGTTATACACGAGAAGTGGTTGAAAACGGAAAGGATAGGTTGGATGTAGAGGCTCGTTGTGAAAAATGTGGAAGTCCCATGGTCATTCGAAACGGGAAGTTTGGAAGATTTCTGGCCTGCTCCAATTACCCTTCCTGTAAATTTACCCAATCCCTTGAGACAGGGGTCCGTTGTCCCCAACCTAAGTGTGAGGGGATGATAATAGAAAGAAAGACACGTAAAGGAAAGACCTTCTATAGTTGTTCAAATTATCCTCAATGCACCTTTGCCCTATGGGATAGACCTATTCCAGAGAAGTGCCCAATTTGTGAATCCCCCTATTTGATCGAGAAGGAAGGAAAGGGAGGAATAGTCAGACGCTGTCCCAGGAAAGAATGCGGTTATCGTTCTCAAGAATAAAGGGGTTCAATTTCCTCACCTCTCTTACCCTTCAGTTAGAAATTACAATGAGAGTTCTGAAAAAGTCATAGAAAGACTGAGGAGGTAGGGTTCCAAACCTTTCGAATGCGGGCTTTTCCACCCCACCTCCCCATTCTATAAAACTCGTTTTAAACCTTTTTCAGAGATCTCACAATATTTTGCAAATTAAGTTTAGAAGGAATAAAATAGAAATCGATGAACCCTATTTTTATCATTGGGGCTGGATTAGCTGGATGTGAAGCAGCCTGGCAGATCGCGAAGAGAGGAGGAAGGGTCCTTCTCTATGAGATGAAACCCAAGGTATTCTCCCCTGCTCATCGCTCCCCTTTCCTTGCAGAAATAGTTTGTAGTAATTCGTTTAAATCCGAATCCATTGAAAATGCCCCGGGAATTCTAAAAAGAGAGATGGAGCAGTTAGATTCCATCATCTTAAAAACAGCCAGGGAGGTGAGAGTTCCGGCAGGAGATTCTCTGGCGGTTGACCGAGAGGCCTTTTCAAATAAGATCACACAGACCCTTGAGGGTTTGGAAAATATAGAGGTGATTCGAGAGGAGGTAACCTCCATTCCTCAAGACGATATTGTCATCGTTGCGACAGGGCCTCTTACCTCCGAACCATTGAGCCATGATATTAAAAAGATCACAGGGAGTGAACATCTCTTTTTCTATGATGCAATCTCTCCCATAGTCACTGCAGATTCCATCGATTTTGGGAAAGTCTTCAAGGCCTCGAGGTACGGGAAAGGTGGTAATGACTATGTCAACTGTCCAATGACTGAGGAGGAGTATTACCGATGGGTGGAGGCCTTAAAGCAAGCGGAGAGGGTCTCGATAAGAGCGTTTGAGAAGGATTACCTTTTTGAGGGATGTCTTCCCATTGAGGAGATGGCTGATCGTGGGAGAGAAACCCTGGTCTATGGTCCACTCAAACCGGTTGGGATGATTGATCCGAGGACAGGGAGAAGGCCTTTTGCGGTGGTCCAGTTAAGACAGGAAGACCAATTCGAGACACTCTATAATCTTGTGGGTTGCCAGACCCGTCTGAAGCCTGAGGAACAGAAAAGGGTTTTTCGGATGATTCCAGGCCTTGAGAAGGCAGAGTTTGTTAGGTTGGGTTCTCTCCATCGAAATACATTTATCAATTCTCCAGCCCTTCTGAAGGAGACCCTCCAATTAAAAAAGACTCCTCACCTCTTTTTTGCAGGTCAGATCACAGGGGTAGAGGGGTATATGGAATCATCAGCCATAGGACTTATTTCAGGAATCAATGCCTATAGATATGCAAAGGGAATGTCCCTGGTGATTCCTCCCCCAACTACGGCAATCGGTGCCCTCATTCATTACATCACCCATTCCAGATCCATTCCCTTCCAGCCGATGAACATCAATTTTGGTCTATTTCCATCCTTGAAAAGAAGGGCAAGAGGCCGAATCAAACGTCAACTTTTAGCGAAGCGAGCGTTAAGGGAGATGGAGGAATGGAAGAGGCAATGGGAGATTTAAAATATTTTAACAAAGGAGATCTCATCCCATGTAGAAGGGTTCCAAGAAGGGAGCAGAAAGATGATGGAGGAACGTAGTTGTCATCGGTGTGGTAAAAGGCTTCATGCAGGTGGGCTTAATTATGTGGTGAACATCAGGGTCTTTGCCGATTTTGACGGGATTCTTTTAGAGCCTGAGGAAGGGGTTGATCAGCAGTTAAGACAACTTCTCAGGCAGGTGGAGCAGATGGACCCCGAAGATTTGGAGAAGGAGGTCTATGAGGAGTTCAACCTCATCCTCTGTAAGAGTTGCCGTGACCGATTTGTCAACGAAACCCAACATCCTTGGGAAGGCCCTTTAAGGATGAAGGGAGGTCCAGGAACAATTCTACATTAAATTTTTTAAGAACACTTACCATTTTATAATTGCTGGAAAATAATTTTTTAATCACTCATTATCTTCCTTTCTTAAAAGGGGCTTTCAAGAACTCTCCATAAGAGGTCTCTGAAAAAGTCATAGAAAGACTGAGGAGGTAGGGTTCCAAACCCTTCGAATGCGGGCACTGAGGGTTCGGCAAGCCACAAGGGCTTGCCCTACGAGAAATTAAACGAATCTCAAACGTAGGGTAAGGGCTTGTCCCTTGCCGCATTTGTTTTCATTTCTTATTTCGAATTACGACACAGTCTTTTCCAGCCTACCTCCCAAGTCTATAAAACTCGTTTAAAATACTTTTCAGAACTCTGTAACACCTCACTCATCCGGGGAATCGGGTAGGGATGTCGGAGAAAATCTTATAGCGGAAACCTTATATTGCTCCCTGACTACA
>JBBIRM010000131.1:0-8083 GCA_037441765.1 Deltaproteobacteria bacterium
GTTATGATATTCCTGAGCATTAAGAATCGGTTCACGATGTTATGATAGCAATCAACTAAAGAACAGGAGATTCAGATGTTGAAAGAACAGGCCAGAGCCCTTGAAGAACAATTAGAAATGATTGAAGGAAAAATTAATGAACTTAGCAAAAAAGGGGATTAAAAGAACCTTAGGAGAACTGTAGAAGAAAATTCTCTCGTTGGAACTTATCATACTAAAGTTCCAGTGGATTCTGTAATCCACTAAAAGGAGGTTATTAGTATGCCGAGGGGAAACGGAACGGGTCCACCTTGGGGGAGTGGGCCGGGGACAGGAAGAGGTAAAGGGATGGGTGGTTTGCGAGGAGGAAGAATGAGTGGTTTGAGACCAGGGGCAGGCCCCGGAGGAGAATGTATCTGCCCAAAGTGCGGAACGACCGTTCCACATGAGGCTGGAATTCCCTGTTCTAATAATAAATGCCCAAAATGTGGAACTACCATGATGAGAAAATAGTTTAGCAAATCCCGAAGGGATATAAGTTTAGGAAACAGAGAAAGAATGAATGAAAAGTTGGATTTCCAGAAGAAAAAGGGAGGAATTAACCTACATAGAAATTGTTTCGCATGTGGTTCAAATAACGGGATAGGGTTAGGACTCAAATTTTTTAAAAATGAAGATGGGGTGATCTGTGGAAGTTTCTTTGCAGACCCAAAGTATGAAGGGTATAAAGGGATTATTCACGGGGGAATTATAGCTACTCTTCTGGATTCTGTTATGACTCACTGCCTCTTAATGGAAGATATCCCTGCTCTCACAGGGAGGTTGTCAATCAAATATTCTACCCCTGTTCGAACTGGAACGATTGTGAGATTAGAAGCAAAGATTGTTAACCAATTCCATAAAATTTTCGTTGTTGAAGGTAAGGCTCTGGTGGGTGGAAAGAGGGTGGCAAGTGCAGAAGCAAAATATTTCTCTATGAAAAGGATGATTGATTAAGGACTACTGAAATGAGGCCATTTTTATTTAATAGACCTTCTTTAGAGAACAAATTAATTGGCCATATTTTGAGAGATAATCCCCAAGCATGTGAAATCATAGAAAGACATTTTGGTTGGCATTGTCTTAAGAAGCCAGACTTTCGGATCCAGACACTCGAAATGGCCTGCATCTTATTCAATGTCGATCTGGGAAGGTTACTTCAGGAATTTAAGGAAGTTCAGAGTCAATTGGCATGAATAAAAAACTTAACGACCTGGTGATCTTAATTAGGGGTGGAGGAGAGATGGCCACAGGAGTGGCTCATCAACTTGCCTCCTGTCATTTTAGGGTTTGTATGACAGAAACCTTCAATCCTCAAGCCGTAAGGAGGGAAGTGGCTTTTTCAGAGGCGATTTTCGACCGAGAGAAGGAAGTGGAGGGAATAACTGCACGAAGAGTTGAATCTCCAGACCTTATCCAAGAGGTGTGGAAAGAAGGGAAGATTCCTATTTTGATTGATCCCGAGGCAGAGGTTAAAGACTTCTTGAAACCTGATGTTCTTATTGATGCAACTCTGGCGAAAAAGAATCTGGGTACAAAGATCACAGATGCTCCTTTGGTTATTGGTCTTGGCCCCGGGTTCCATGCAGGGAAGGATGTCCATTTTGTCATTGAGACAAACCGGGGTCACGATCTGGGAAGAATCATTTCAAACGGTGAGGCTGAGCCAAATACTGGGATCCCTGGAGCTATCGGTGGTTACATGGAAGAGAGGGTTATCCGGGCTCCCAGGGCTGGGAAATTTAAGGCTTTGAAAAGGATTGGAGATAGAGTAGGGGCAAATGAAAAGGTAGGGATGGTAGGAGATGTTGAGGTTCGAGCAAGGATTGGAGGTGTTATTAGAGGATTATTGAGGGACGGCACTGAGGTTTGGAAGGGAATGAAACTTGGTGACGTCGATCCGCGGGGAATAGAGGCCCATTGCTATACAATTTCAGACAAGGCCAGGACTATTTCCGGAGGTGTTTTACAAGCCATTCTGGAGCACTTCAATGGTTAAGTCTTCAGTGGAACAGAAATACATTTTTGGCCCCGTTCCATCGAGAAGGCTGGGAAGGTCTTTGGGAGTTGATCTTGTCCCATATAAAACATGTACCTTTGATTGCATCTATTGCGATCTGGGTAGAACGATAAATAAAACTGTATTGCGAGAACCTTATATAAAACCGCAAGAGATCATAGTGGATTTGGAATCTGTTTTATGGATAAAATCAATAAAACCGGATTACATTACCATTTCTGGATCAGGAGAGCCAACACTTAATCAAAATATTGGAGAGATTATTCATGCTATCAAATCTTCTACTTCCATTCCATTAGCAGTTTTAACGAATGGTTCTTTGCTCTTTATCGAAGAAGTTAGAAAAGACCTATTAGAAGCCGATGTAGTTTTGCCTTCCCTTGGTGCCATAAGAGATACAACTTTTCAGTGTTTGAATAGACCTCATCCCTCTTTAAAAATAGAAGAAATTATTTCTGGTCTTATTCAATTCCGAAAACAATATAAAGGTCAATTATGGCTCGAGGTGGTATTTTGTAGGGGGATAAACGATGACAAAATAGAGATCGAAGGACTTAAAGAGATTATAGAAAGAATTGGGCCTGATAGGGTCCAATTGAATACTCCTGTTAGGCCCCCTACAGAAGAATTTGCTTATCCCTTGGCAACTACTCAACTTGAGAGGATAAGGAAAAATTTGGGAGAAAAAGCGGAGATTATTTCTGAGTTTACCCAGCCCATGGGTGAAGAACTTAATTCTGTGAAAAATACAGATATCCTTAACTTAATTAAGAGAAGGCCTTGCACAATAGAGGATATTTCTAAGGCTCTTGGACTTCGTATAGATGAAGTTGTGAAGCGACTGGATCATTTAAGAAAAAGAGGGGAAATTCGATACAGGATATACCAGCATCGTTGCTATTACGAGTTTGCCTCCTTTATTAGGTAATTTCATATTGAGAAAAGGTAATTATGATCATTTCTATTGCCAGCGGTAAAGGGGGGACTGGAAAAACCACCATAGCAGTCAATTTAGCCCTTTCACTCCCCAAAGGGGCTGTCCAACTCATTGATTGCGATGTGGAGGAACCGAATTCCCATCTCTTCTTAACCCCCACCATCCATCAGGTTACCTCCATAGGAATTCCGGTCCCCCGAATTGATGAATCCAAATGCACCTATTGTGGGAAGTGTGCTCAAATTTGTGAGTACCATGCCATAGCTGTGATTTTAAAAAATATTCTGATTTTTGATGAACTCTGTCATGGATGCGGGGCTTGTTCTTACCTATGCCCTGAGAAGGCTATTAATGAGGTGGAAAGGGAAATCGGGGTGGTCCAGGCAGGAAGTTCAAATGGAATTTCTTTTGTTAATGGAGTCTTGAATGTTGGGGAACCCATGGCCTCTCCATTGATTCGAAAGGTTAAAGAAAGGATTCAAAAAGATAAAGTTGTGATTCTCGATGCTCCTCCTGGAACAGCCTGCCCGGTGATTGAAACGGTGAAAGGGAGTGATTTCTGTATTCTTGTTACAGAACCAACTCCCTTTGGAGTGAACGACCTTGAATTGGCGGTTGGGATGCTGGAGAAGTTAAGCATACCGAAAGGAGTTATTGTTAATAAATCAGATGTTGGAGACCGGGAAGTCTGGGATTATTGCCAATCAAAGAATATTCCCGTTGTAATGGAAATTCCAATGGATCGCAGGATTGCTGAGTCTTATTCAAAGGGGATTCCAATAGTGATTGAAGATCCTTCTTATATCCCAAAATTCGAAGTCTTGTTTGGAAAAATTAGGAATTATATTATAACACACCAATTAAAAAGTAGTTATTAAGGACCCCCTAATAGGTGAGGGCTCGCAATCCCATGATGTTGCTTCACTTAGTTAGGAATGACACAAAATGGATGTTTGGGTGTTTAAGTCATCCATTGTGTGTTAAATAATCTGTATAAGGAACGATTTCAAAAGGTTTCGTTTACAGGAATTTGTGGAGGAATTCTATGAGTCAAGTGGAGAAAGATAAGTCAGGATTTCCTATGAATGAAGAATTAGACGACAGTGTTGGTTATCTCATTTATAATGAGACATTAATTGATCATTTTTTAAATCCAAGAAACGTTGGAGAAATTGAAAATCCTGACGCTATGGCAACTGTGGGGGATCCTACATGTGGCGATTTTATCAGGGTCTATATCAAGGTGGAAAATGGGAAGATAACAGCATTTAAATTTTTAACACAGGGATGTCCTGGTGCAATTTCAACATCGAGCATTGCTACTGAATTGGCCATCGGGAAGACTCTCGATGAGGCACTAAAACTTACAGACAATGATGTAATTATAGCAGCAGGTGGTATCCCTGCAAGAAAGGCTCATTGTTCGCTTCTTGCAATAAGAGGATTACACGAGGCGATCCAGAACTATAAGAAAAAAGTAGACCTATAATCCTCCCCCCCTTAATTTAATAGGGGAAGGGTGGAGTTACGATTGAATAAATTTCCACGACGTTTGAAAAAACAAAGAAATAAAAATTAAGATCTTATGGAACAAAAGATACATATAAAACAGTTAACTATCGTTAGTGGAAAGGGTGGAACTGGAAAGACCACGATTGCTGCTGCCTTTGCTGCTTTAGCCAGTAATAAGGTAATGGTTGATTGTGATGTGGATGCGGCAGACCTTCATCTTCTGCTCAATCCCAGGGTATTGGAAAAAGAGAGGTATTATGGGGGTAGATCTCCGCATGTTGATCTTAATAAATGCACTCAATGCGGAGTTTGTACAGAAGTTTGCCGCTTTAATGCAATCCATAATGGAGTGGTAGATTATGTCTCGTGTGAGGGCTGTGGATTTTGTTCACATGTTTGCCCTGAAAATATTATTATTATGGAACAGGCCTTTTCAGGGGATTGGTTTATCTCCGAAACCCCTTATGGTCCTTTTGTTCATGCACGGTTGGGGATTGGGGAGGAGAATTCAGGTAAACTGGTTACTGTCGTTAGGAAAAAGGCGATGGAAGTGGCCCAAGAAAGGGGACTGGAGCTGATCCTCATTGATGGTCCTCCAGGGATTGGTTGCCCAGTCACAGCTTCTTTGACAGGAGTGAATCTTGTCTTGGCGATTACAGAACCCACACTTTCGGGAATTCATGATCTTGAAAGAATCTTGAAACTATCCAATCACTTTAAGATTCCTTCGATGGTTTGCATCAATAAATTCGATTTAAACTTCGAAAATTCTAATAAAATATCTTCCTATTGTGAAAAGAATGGCTCCAAGCTCCTTGGTAAGATTCCGTTTGAACCGAAAGTCATCGAGGCCCTTGTTTTAAGAAAGACTATCATGGATTATCCCTGCGATGAAGTTCAAGGGATTGTTCTTAAGATGTGGGAAGAGGTTGAAAAAGCCCTATTTCCCTCTCCCCACTGAGCCAGTGTCATAATGAGGTGCATGTCATATTTGTCATTCCGAGCGAAGTGAGGAATCTATTGAATTCAACTCATTATAAAAAATGGATTCTTCGCCCTGAATTAACTTCAGCGCTTAGAATGACATTATGAGACAGTCTCTCACTGGCTAGAGGTAGGGAAGGGTTGTGGAGGGAGGTAATGGCCTATCAAAAATTTTGTTACTGGATAGATCGAGAAGACCTCGAGAGGATCCAAAAAAATTGTGTTCAGAAGGGGATAGAACTACAAGATGAAACCAGAATTCCCTGCCGAGTACTGAGAACCTCACGAGAGGTTTCTTACTTAAGCCCTTCGGCCTGGTATAGTTTTTGTAAAAGGAGGACTTCATGGTATTGGAAATCTGAAAAGGCAGGAAAGACCCTCATTGCCAGTAATCAATCTTTAGATCATCTGGATATTGGAAATCCAATAATCATTGCAGAATCAAATTTCAAACCTGATCAACTTCCGGCATTTCAAGAGAATCTCAAACTTATTCAGTCAAAAAAATACCAAGATCAAAAACCCTCTGCTTGGGAAGAGGTAGAGCCCATAGAGATTGAATTTTATCAAACGTGGTTTGAACGTCACCTTCCAAATGAAACCTTTGATTTCGATAAAATCTTTGTCAACCATTGTGCCAATCATGCTAATTTCATTGATCCAAAATTTTTTATAACCCTCAATGGGGTAATTGTCCCATATTCTATTTCGGACAGCGTGCATGTATGCTCATCCTGTATGGAATTTTTTAATATCCTTGGAGCAGAATGGCCAATTAAATATGTCGTTCCTTGTATTGGTGCTGTTTTATTTGCCCGTCTCCCCGTGAATCAGTATTTAGAGGTTAAATTTCTTGACGCCTCCCAATTGAAGAGATAAATATGAGGCCTATCGAAATTAAACCAACTCTATCATCTTGTATAGAAACCCTCTCGAAGATAGAGTATGAAAAAACGCTTAACCTACTTCTCAAAAAGGGGCTTGCGGATGAAGAACTTGGTGAAAGGCTTGAGGTGTTAAGGATTTTTCTGGAATCGACAGATTTTGGTCACCTTCGAAGCCAGTATGAAGAATATCTTTCGGATGGAAAAGAAGTCACATTTCTCATCCATTATGAGATGGAGAAAGTTGTTTATAAAATGATCGTTAATGAATAGGCCACTATAATAAAAATGTCTAAAGAAAAATTTTTAAGGGAGGTTTTAAATGCCAATCTATGAATATCGCTGTAACCAATGTGGTGCCATTTCAGAGTTTTTGGTGGGAGTGGGTTCAAAAGGAGAGGCCTTAACCTGTAAACGATGCGGAAGTTCACAATTGGAAAAAATGCTTTCCGTCGCTCATTCCCTAAAAAGTGAGAAGAGATTACCCGGGCATACATGTTGTGGAAGGGAGGAACGTTGTTCAACACCTCCCTGTTCTACCGGAGGTAACTGCAGAAGGGATTGAGGTCTCGGGACGTTATTATGGAAGAATATAAGATTCGCTATAAGAATTCTAAATTTTCTAACGAAAAAATTGAACTGGATGGAAAGTCCTATATTCGCTGTGAATTCGAAAATTGCATCATCGTCCTTGAAAGGGGGGAAACCGAAATTTCTGGATGCACTTTTAAAAATTGCAAACTTTTGCTTAGAGGGAACGCCTACACCGTCGGAAAGATTATTAAACTCTTTACAGGTAAGAGTCCTTTGAAAGTACTTGATATGGGAGAGTCCTTGTTTGAAAAAGATCTTTCCCATAGTAGAAAGGGGGAATTACTGTAAATGCCAATCTATGAGTATGAATGCAGAAAGTGTAAAGAGAGATTCGAAGTGTTACAAAAGATGAACGATGACAACAGTGATCTTCAGTGTCCAAAATGTCAAACTGATAAACCGCAAAGGGTTTTGTCCCTTTTTAGTTCGGGCCCTGGCAAATCTTCTGAAGGATGTTCAACTGGATCGACCTGAGCAATCAATTGAGAGGTCGTGTACCTTTCGAGGGAGTTTAAGAGTGCTTCAAAAAGATTATTATCAAGTGTTGGGCCTCAATCGAAACGCATCAGAGGATGAGATTAAAAAGGCTTATAGAAAATTGGCCATGTTTTAACAAAAGGGAAAAGGCTACTTTTTTATATGAATTTTCGATTTTGTTCATTAAAAGAGGGGACAAAATGGAACTCGATCTCTTCATGGGAGAACAATCACTTATTTTCAATGTAAAAGAGAAAGGACTGGTGGTAGCCTCTGCCTGCGCTCATGCAGGAATTGTCAATACAGTAAAACATGCTCAAAAAATTACTGGAATTGATAAAGTCCATGCCGTGATAGGAGGATTTCATTTGATCGGAGCTCCGATTACAAAGATTCAAAATACTATTGCAGACATTAAGGTGATTAATCCCGACTATATTATCCCTGGACACTGTGCAGGATGGGAGGCTATAACCGGTTTCGAACGTGAGATGCCCAAACAATTTGTTCTTAACATGGCAGGAACCAGGTACGTCCTTACAGAATAGATTTAGTTAAAGGGGAGGGTTGAGGGTTTACTCAACTCTCCCCCTTTATAATAATTGGCTCATGACGGATTTTTGTGGTAATTGAAATGGGTGTATAAAAATGCATCGG
>JBBIRM010000132.1:0-8028 GCA_037441765.1 Deltaproteobacteria bacterium
CCCGAAGGACCCATTACAGAGACAAACTCCCCCCGGTCGATATTTAAATCTATATTTATTAATGCATTTACAGTTTCTTCTCCACTGTTGTAGATTTTTGTAACTTTTTTAATCTCTATCAAACTCATAAAAGACTCCTCACCCCCTTCCTCTCTCCCTCTGAGGAGAGGGGGAGAGGAAGGGGAAATTTCTTTTATTTCATAATGCTCTAAGTGCCGTCGTGGGATCCATCTTCGAAGCATGAATCGCTGGATAAGCACTTGATAGGATTCCAATTAAAGAAGAGAGAAAAATAGCCCCTATTGCTAAAAGAGGATCGATATATATATGCCCTCCTTTCACACCTGTAAGTAAGGGACCAATGAAATAGGAAACTCCCAGCCCCATTGCATATCCAATAAATCCTGCGATCAATCCCACGATCAAGGCCTCTAAAAAGATTATTCGAACCACATGGGATTTCCGAAACCCTATTGCACGAAAGATTCCAATCTCTCTTTTTCGCTCGTTGACCGAAGCCATCACGTTGGTAAAAACAATCAGTCCCCCGATCAGGAGGACAATGATCGAGATCCCGAGAGAAAACCTCTTGAAATGATCCAGAGCCTCAATCCTTGTCTGAAGGGTCTGTTTGATAGCGGTAACTTTTGCATGAGGAAGTTTTAATGAAATCTGACGAACGATTTCTTCAATAGGGCAGGTATTGCAAAAGGCCGAAACCTCAACCAGGCTTAATGCTCCAGGCCTCTTTAAGGTCTCCTGAACAAAGGTTAAATCACCGAATATGAGAAAATCATCCTGCGAACCTGTTTCATCAAGAACACCTGAAATCCTGACCTTTCTACCATTTATCTGGAGTGAATCCCCCGAACTCTTAAAGAAACGAACCGCCACTTCATTTCCGACCAGCACCTCATCTCGACTTTTTGGCTTAATTCCATGAATCTTCCACCATCTCTTCAATCTCAATTCCTCTTCAAAATTTACACCCATAAGAGGAACCTTTTTCCCTTCTATCTCTACTACACCAATCAATTTGGGTGAGACAGTGTTGAGGTTTTCACGAACTTCGATCTCCCGAATCTTTGGAACATCCGTATCCTTTAAACTCTGAGTTTCAATTGATATTCCACCAATATTCAATCCTCCATAAGATAGGGATAGATCATCGGTTCGGGGGATGATAAGGATATTTGCTCCAAATTCATCCAGTTTATGGGCAATGTCTTCCTTCATCAATCGTGTCAACGAGATTAAAGCGACAACCGTTGTTATACCGATAGTGAGTCCCAGTATGAGAAAGAAGACCTTTCCCTTTCGCCTCCTAAGATTATTAATAGAGATGTCTTTTAATCGCATCTTTCCCTCCCTCTATAGTTGAAAGCCAATTTAGACTCTTGGTTTCCATTGAGAAACCACCTTTTCGTCGATCAGAATCTTATCTCCCTCAATCGTGCTCTGGATTGCATCTGGTGGATAGTTCAAACATCCTCCCTGAATCCCCTTAAGTGTTTCTATATCCCATTCTGTATAGCATGCATTGCAAACAAGTTTATTTCCATTGATATGGAATCGGGTTGATCGACAGGGCTCGCACATACTAATCGCTGTTATAACCCTTCCCGATGGTGTGATATAGGCGAGAAGAGGGATCTTAACTCCATTGCTTTCATATTCGAAACGTATCAACTTCTTCTCCTTTACAACATCCAGAGGAATGGAAATCTTACCTCCGCTCACCTTCGCTGAAATATCGGCCATCGTAATCGTCTGACCTGTATAGTCAAATTTTCCCTTTATTCTTGGTTGAGAAGAGACCTTCGAAGCTGAGGCAGTCTTTCCCTGAATTATCCAGTAACCTACTCCAATAAGGGCAATTACGATTATACCTAAGGCGAGGGGAATCCAGTAGGGTTTCTTCTTTCCACCAATTACTTTTTCTTTCTTTTCCTGAAAAGAGGGTTCTGATAGTTTAAAACCACATTTTTTACAGAAGTTGCTTGAATCCTGATTCTTTGTTTGACATTTTGGACATATCTTCATAGAATGTTCCTCCTTTAAATTTCTTGGACTTCTTTGCCATTGTAAGTTAGGGAAAGAATTACTTTCCCATCCTTAATGATATCAACCTGAATATGGCATCCAAAGTTTGTAACCTTTGCCTCTACATCCCTTTTTTGAGCCTTTTTCTCATAATATTCCAATGCCTTTGTCTTTGCATCCCGCTCGATTTCTGGATCAAGAGGTTGAGCACTTCCTCCACCACAACCCGTCTTGCAACATGAGGCCTTTGGAGTATAAATTGGTTCAAACTTTTCATAGGTCTCAATCTTAGCGTTTGTCTTTGCCCTGGCAAACCACTGAGCAAAGATTAATTCATTTTTTTGTGAATCACCTTTAAAAACAGACTTTTCAAGGAAATTAGATATTATCCATCCTTTCCGAAGCTCTTCTTTTAAATCATCTATACTTATACCCATCTTCTCTTTGAAATCATTTTCTGACAAAGCATACTTCTCTTTAATGATCTTCAGTTGTTTCTCAATCTCTCCTTGTGGAGCCGAGGCAAAACCAGCATTTTTAGCTTCCTGAAGAAGGATTTTTTCAGCTACCATCTCCTCAAAAACATCGCTTTTAAGGCGATTGAGATTCTCTTTTCCCGTTTTCCCTTCAAAGAGCCTTTTTCCATACCGAAGTTCATAGGTCTTCTTTAAACGCCCTACCCTCTTTGAAAATTCTTCTCGGGATATACCTTCACCATTTACTCTTCCAATCAGTTTTGATTCAAAACCCCACCTCCAGAAAAATAGAATTCCCACAATCAAAACAAGAATCACCATCCCAAAAAGAAGGTATTGTTTATTAAAACCGACCTTTTGACCTTTCTGAAGAAGGCATCCACAGTGGACACAAAATCTGTTCTCTCTTTCATTTGCTTCACCGCAAGAAGAACATAAATTTTTTGAATAATCTCCCATAATTTATCCCTCCTACACTTTTCTTCTAAATCCGATGACCATACCTTCTATCTAATAATTCAATAACCTGATTAACTGAAAATCCTTCGGACAGCCTTTCTCTGATAAAAGTTTTCATCTCAACTGCTCCTTTCGGCATATCACATTCACATGTAGCAAGGGGGAGCTCTCCACAGCCTCCGCAGGCACATTTAAAATGCTTTGCTACTGCAATAACTTGTGTTTCATCCACATTGGCCACTGGTTTAGAAATAAATCTATGAGATTTGTTTCCACTGAAGAATGTTATTCCAAGTTTTATTAAAAACCCAAAGACAAAAATTAAGATTATTATTAGTGAAATTGTTTTATAGGAAAGGCCCTCTGATGGACGTTTAAGATTCTCTTTAGATGTTTTGATCAATTCTTTCCCGCAAAATATGCAAAACTTTGCATCCAGATCATTAAAATTTCCACAATTACTGCATTTCAACCTATTTTTTTCTTTCGATTTTTGATCTTTAAATAATCTTTTTCCACATTCTGTGCAGAAAAGAGAGTCTTCAAGATTCTCAAATCCACAATTGGGACATTTGCAATAAGTCTTCATAGGTTTTCCACATTTGGTACAAAATTTTGAATACCCTGGATTTTTAAAACCACATTGATGACAAATTGCTTTATTATGTTTTCCCATAAATATTTTAGTGAAATTCCTAATCAAAAGATATTTGAAATTTTTCCTCACCCTTCCCCTCTCCCCAGCAGGAGAGAGGGAGGAGGTACGATTTAATTTCAATTCCTTAAATATTTGGTTTAGACATGGAATGCTTAAATTACGTGGGTGATATCAGAGGATAGATGTCGGTGGGCGAAATATGGAGGCTACATATCCTTGATCCCTTATGGTTTCTAAGGGGAGAATGATTAATGAAAAGACTTGAGGAATAAAAAAGATCTCACCCCCGTTTGGAAGATAAGGATTAAAAGAATATAGAGAGGGACAGAGGGGGCAGAATGGTCCTTGAGGATTGCTGGCTTTAGCATTACAAGAGGAATTCTTTTCAAAAGGGGACCCCATTTCACAACCCATTCCCTCGTCACAGGATTTTTTACTATCGGATTTGAGATAAACCTCTCCATATGGGGTCGCTATTCCAATCGTGAAGGAGAAAATTAAAAGGGAGATCAAAATTTTCATTTTTTATAAAATAACATCAAATGATTATTTTTTCAAGAAAATTTTTTTATAAATTTTTTCATTACCGACTTTCTACCAATTTTTTCAGCACTAAAAGGACCAGAACAATGAATCGATCTTTTCCTGTATTTTTAGCACCAATTGGAATCTCTCCTTTACAGAAAATTAGATCCCCCTTTTTAAAAGGTTTCTCCTCATCACCTATGGTCAAAGCACCCTCCCCTTCTACACCATATAGGATGACCTCAAGGGCACCCGGATGGGGATGAACTGGCATGGCTTGACCTGGCTCAAAGCATAGAAGAACTGTTCCCGCTGATTCTCCGATGTGAACTTGTTTAGGGACAAAATTCTCCTTCGAGAATTCGGCCAGAGAAAATAGATTGATTGGATCCATAAACCCTCCCTACTCTAATTCATTAAGTTCTTTAACAATCACTTCAGGATCAATATTATGCATCAATGCTCCAAAAGAGATCGACTCCATCTTCATTCCTGGGCAGGTAAAACATCCTGACCCAAAATATTTCTCAATGACTTTTATGGCCTTTGGATTCTCTTTTAAAACATCCCCAATAACAGTGTCTTTAGTAAATTTTTTTTCAGCCATTTTAGAACTCCTTTCTTTAATATAGAATTTTTTCTAATTAAGTCTGTTGAGGTTTCATACTTATCCAAAGATTGATAATGAATATCAATATTGAGGTGGCTTGTCCAAGTCCAAATAGAATAGCAAATATATACCATATTCCACCAAGGGAACTTTCTAAAATCCATGAAATGGAAAGACCAATGAGTGTCATGTTAGCAAGCCAAACATGGATATTTGCCATTCGAGGGCTATAAAGAGGTCTTCCCATAAACCGAGGAAGAATATGATAACCTACTCCATAGACCATCATTGCCATAAATCCCAGAAGGTTAATATGGGTATGAACCCGTGTCAGAAAGAATCGAAGTTCTGGATGGGAAATCATCACGAACCCAGTCACTGCCCCGATCCCCAGATAAATCAGGCTCGCCCTGACAAAGCCCTTTGCATATTTATCCATACCATCACCTCACTTTTTAATTATGGCTTATCCGCCATGTATTAACATTGGAAGACATCTTGTACATACCCAAAGGTCAACACCATTCTTCCGACATGCCAATAACACTCCCTGACGGTCAGTCTTTTTACAGAGGAAACATTCCTTTCCCTTCTCTTCTATCTTTTTTTCAACCATTATTCTCTCCTTTCACTTTCAATTTAATACCTTTTTTAAATCCATGCATTGACTTAAATCAAATAATGATATAAAAGATCCAATCTTCCCCGTTTGATAAAATACATCCCGGAAAATTTCATCACCTCTCTAATCTTGGATTTATATTCTCCCCGATAACACTGAGTTTTGCATTTTTTACACATTGGTTTTGGGTCATAAGGACATTTAAGCCTCATGGTTAACCCATAAGTTATGAGTTTCGTACAATCAGGACAGAGTGGAATTTTTCTCTTTTCTAACTCCTCAATATCTAACCACTTAAAGGAAAAGGGAGATTTTTCACCAGGATGGTTTTCTCGACAGAAGATTTCTACAAACCTCAGCAATATTCGAATATCCCCCTTCTCTTTCTCTGTAATCTCTACCTTCTTGAACATTCATGCCCCCTTATTTTAATTTATTATTAATCTTGGGGCAATGAAATTTCTTTGATTTAAGTCAAAAGAGGAATTGAAGAAAAAAATTGGGATAGATATGATATAAAAAAATGAAAGGAAAGATAGATCAAATTTTTAAACCGGAGGCCAAATCTTCGAGGGACCTCCGATCCAGAATCTTAACCCTACGCTTCTTGACCTCGATGATTCCTTTAGTCTTAAGTTTTCCCAAAGTCCTGGAGAAGGTTTCGCTGATGGTTCCTAATTTTGAGGCAAGCTGACTCTTACTTAGATCGAGTTCAACCTCCATCGGGTTCCTACCGTCTCTTTCGGCCTTCAGGGATAGATCTAAAAGGTATTTCGCTAGTCTTGAAGAGACCTCTTTTAAAGAAAGTTCTTCGATGAGCGCCGTAAATTTCTTTAAAAATTGGGATAGAGAAACGATCATATTAATACTGAGCTTTGGGTTTCTCTCGATCAGTTGGACGAATTCCCTTCCAGGGATAAAGAGCAGTTGACCATCCTCCAGGGCTTCGGCAAATGCGGGGTAACTGCCTTCAAGGAAAAGGGCTGCTTCGGCGAAGGCATCTGGAGCGGAAACAATATGAAGAATTTGCTCCTTTCCTTCAGGAGAAATCTTATAGAGTTTTATTTTCCCTGAAAGAATAATATAAAAGCCTTTAGCCTCTTCTCCATCCGAAAAAATAATTTCCTTCTTAACGACCTTTTTGGGAATCCCAATCGCCCTGACCCTCTGAAGGTCCTCTTCTTTTAATCCTGCCAGAAGGGGACATTGCTTAAGAAGATTCATTACCATGGCCTTACTCTAATGGTTTTTAATAAAATTTGCAAGAAAATAAAAAAATTGTGATTTTTTTGACTTAAATCAAAGATTTTTTACTTTTTTATTCAAAAATTGATATAAATGAATATAAAAGATCGGAAAGGAGGTCTTGCTAAATGGAGAAAAAGGTAGCACGAAATTTCTTCCTCTGGGGAACGGTAATTTGTACAGCCGTATTCATCTGGCTCACCATTGACACACATTCGACCATTCCGAAACGTACAAACACTGATAAACTTACTGATGAGGTAGTTCTTGGCAAAAGGGTCTGGCACAAGTATAACTGTAACGATTGCCACACTATCCTTGGAATCGGAGGTTATTATGCTCCCGATATGACGAGGGTCTATTCCACACGTGGGGAATCTTGGCTAAAAGCCTTTTTAAAAAATCCAGAAAGCCCTGATCCTCAAAGAAGAAAGATGCCAAACCAGGGTCTTTCTGAGGATGAGATAAAAAAACTCATTGCCTTTTTTAAATGGGTGGATGGAATTGATACCAATGAATGGCCCCCCAAACCCTTGACCGTCACAAAAGTGACAGGAGCACCGGTAGAAGAGACAGTTCAAATTTTAAAAGGGAAGAACCTTTACAATCAGAACCGCTGTGACCTCTGTCATCAAATAGGGGGACAGGGTGGGATCATAGGTCCTGATCTTTCAAAGGTAGGGGCTAAAAGAGATAAGGAATGGCTTTCAAAACAGATAAGAGATCCAAAATCTCATAATCCAAATACCCAGATGCCAGCTTATCCACAGCTAACAGATGATGAGCTCCAAGCGATGGTTAGTTTTTTAATGGGACTTAAATAAATGTGAGGGGAAGAAGGAGGAAATAGATATGGTTTACGAATCTCAAAAATTAGCATTAAAGTATTTTATCATCTCTACAATCTTTTTTGGACTTCAGGTGATCTTGGGTCTTCTTCTAATACTTAAATACATATGGCCCGATCCCCTCATAGGGATCCTTCCATTCAACACAGCAAGAGCCATACATACAAATCTTCTTGTTGTCTGGATGATCTTTGGATTTATGGGTGGGACTTACTATGTGGTTCCTGAAGAATCGGGTACAGAAATATTTAGTAAGAAGTTGGCAAACCTCCAGTTCTGGCTTCTTTTGCTCGGGGGACTTGTGGCTGTTATCGGTTTCCTTTTTGGCTGGACAGCAGGTAGACCCCTCTTGGAATTACCTGTGGAACTAAAGTGGGCTATCGTTCTGGTCGCTTTGATTTTTATCTTTAATGTATTTCTAACAATGATAAAAACAAAGAAATGGACTGCCATCCAGGGGCTTCTTCTTGGTGGAATTGTCATGCTCGCTGTGATGTGGCTCTTTGGAATCCCTTTCTTTAAAAACCTAACCCTTGACTATT
>JBBIRM010000133.1:0-8014 GCA_037441765.1 Deltaproteobacteria bacterium
GGCTGTCGCCCTTTTAAAAGATAGGAAAGGAGAGATCAAACTTGACCTTCCAGTTACAGGTAGCCTCGATGATCCGAAATTCAGTGTTTGGAAGGTTATTCTGAAAATTCTTGTCAACCTGATTACGAAGGCGGCCACCTCTCCATTCTCCCTTCTCGGAGCGGTGTTCGGAGGAGGAGAGGAATTAAGTTATGTCGAATTTGATTTTGGGAGCCCAACCCTTACAGAGCCCAATATTAAAAAATTACAAACCATGACTAAGGTTCTTCATGAGAGGCCCTCACTCAAGGTAGATATTGTGGGCTATGTGGATTTGGAAAAGGACAGGGAAGGATTGAAACAGTATCTATTTAACCGGAAACTCAAGGCACAGAAATTAAAAGAGATGGTTAAAAAAGGGCAACCTCCTGTACCTGTGGATGAGGTCAAAATTGAACCCGCGGAGTATGGGAAATATTTAAAAATGGCTTATAAAGAAGAGAAATTTCCCAAGCCCAAAAATATCATTGGGATGGCAAAGGATATCCCTGTTCCGGAAATGGAAAAATTGATGTACGCTCATATCGAGGTCAAGGAGGGTGACCTGAGAACTCTTGCATCCCAACGGGCGATGAAGGTGAAGGAGGTCATCTTAAGATCCGGACAGGTTGAACCTGAAAGAATATTTATTCTTGAACCAAAAACGCTTTCCCCTGAAAAAAAGGAGAAGGTTAGGGATAGTCGGGTTGATTTTAAACTGAAATAAAAATATTCTTCTGGAAAGGAGGGTCTATCGGTGCTAAAAGAGTTTAAAGAATTTGCGATGCGCGGAAATGTTTTAGATATGGCGGTGGGAATCATTATAGGAGGAGCCTTTGGCACAATTGTGAACTCATTGGTTCAAGACGTGATCATGCCTCCAATAGGTCTGCTTCTTGGAAATGTCGATTTTTCCAATATCTTTATCATCCTCAAAGAAGGTAAGGGGGTGGGTCCTTATGCTTCGCTTGCTTCCGCGAAATCAGCAGGAGCGGTTACTCTCAACCTCGGAGTGTTCATCAATACCCTTGTCAGTTTCATCATCATCGCTTTTGCGGTTTTTCTTCTCGTAAAAACCGTAAATCAACTCAGACGTAAAGAGGAACCACCTGCCCCCAGCACTAAAGAATGTTCCTACTATTTCTCAAAGATTCCGATTCAGGCCATCCGATGTCCAAACTGTACATCCGAACTGAAGACCTGATAAGGTGTTGAAAAGGGGAAAATCTAATGTTTTCTCAAATGGTAAAATTTTTCAATACCGGAATCTGGGAGATTCGTTTGAAGGATCTCCCTCCTATTAAGGCCCTTGGTATTGGATACCTCAGAGTATTTCTTTTGGCTTCTAAAGAATTTTTTAAGAATCGCTGTCAGAGAACGGCTTCGGTATTGACCTATTATTCTTTGCTCAATGTGGTCCCAGTGGTTGCAGTGGCTTTTGCTATTGCAAAAGGTTTTGGACTTGAAAAACTTATTGAAAAACAGATCCTCCAGATGGCCGAGAAAGCCAACTGGCAATCGGATATCACCCATCAGATTCTGATGTTTTCTAACAGACTCCTTGATCAGGCAAAGGGTGGTATCATTGCTGGTGTCGGTGTCGTCATGCTCTTTTGGACGGTGATATCCATCTTAGGTAAGATTGAGGAGTCATTAAATAACATCTGGGAAGTGAAGAAAGGAAGAACTCTTGTTAGAAAATTTAGTGACTATATTGCCTTGATGGTCTTTGCCCCAGTTCTACTGGTTATCTCCACCAGTGCCACCGTTTTGGTAGCAGGACAGGTGAAATTGATCATGGGCAAGATTGCCCTTTTGGGGATGTTTAGCTCAATTATCATATTTTTGCTCAACATATTGCCCTATGTCTCCATCTGGTTTTTGTTAACCTTAGTCTATCTGGTCATGCCCAATACGCGAATTCCAATTAAATCCGCTCTCATAGGGGGAATTTCTGCAGGGACCATTACCCAGATCGTTCAATGGTTATATATTAAATTCCAGATCGGAGCGGCCAAATATGGGGCCATTTATGGAAGTTTTGCTGCCTTACCCCTTTTTTTAGTAACGCTTCAAATCAGTTGGATGATTGTTCTTTTTGGAGCAGAAATTTCTTATGCCAATGAACATTATGAAACCTATGGATTTCATCCAGATTATTCTCGGTTAAGTTTTGCCTCTAAGAGAAAACTTGCCCTGGAGATCTTTCACTTGTTGGTTAAGAAGTTTTCCCAAGGGGAAAAGGCACTCACTGCTAGAAACATTTCGGGGCTATTAGAAATACCTGTTCGCCTTGTTCGACAACTCCTGTATGAATTGATAGAGGTTGGGCTAGTTGTTGAAACAGTGACAGAGAAGAAAAGTGAACCCACCTTCCAACCAGGAAGACCGATTGAAAACCTTACACTAAAAGAGGCTCTCGATGCCTATGACCATCGCGGCATAATCACTGATGCTTTTCGCCATTCTGATGAGGCAGAGAAAATTACCAATTACTTAAAGAGTATTTCTGAAGTCTCAGAGAGGGCTCCAGGAAATGTTGTGGTTAAAGAGATTTGAGAAGTCAGATAAGAAGATTGACTCAATCCAAATAAATTATTTCTATTCCCTCTTTTTTTATATTTTGACCTAATGAATCCTATCTGTTAAAATGCTTTCATCTTTCCCCAAAGATTAGAGATCGTTTAATTATAATGATCCTACTGCAAAAGTATTAAATTAGATGTTGTACAGTTAAGTTTTTATGGGCGATTCTAAATACGAGATTCACCAACTATTACCATCAGATTCATTGATGATCTTATGACAAAAGCCAAAACCCATTTTGTCTGTCAAACCTGTGGATATCAGGCTCCCAAGTGGTTGGGCAGGTGTCCAGGATGTCAAGAATGGAACACCTTTGTTGAAGAGAGGGTGGTGGAGGAGAAGGTTTCTGAGCGGGATTTTCTCGGCCTTGAAACAGATTCCATTCCTGTTCCGATTACTGAAGTCGAAGCCGAAGGGAAGGGGAGGCTTACGATTGGAATTGGAGAGTTGGACAGGGTTCTTGGGGGTGGGATTGTATTAGGGTCAATGGTCCTGGTTGGAGGAGATCCTGGCATTGGAAAATCCACCCTCCTTCTTCAGATGATGGATCGATTAGCCTCAAAAGGGTTAAAGGTTCTCTATATCTCTGGTGAGGAGTCTCTCCAGCAGACGAAGATGAGGGCAGATCGATTGGGAGTCTCCTCGAAAAACCTATTGGTTGTCTCGGAAACCTCTTTAGAGAGAATCCTTCAGGATATTCAGACCCTCAGCCCCTCAACCGTTGTTGTGGATTCCATTCAAACCATCTACTGCTCAGAAATTTCCTCAACCCCTGGATCCATCAGTCAGGTGAGGGAAGCCTCGAATCGATTGCTCTATTTGGCCAAACACCTCTCTATCCCCATCTTTATTGTCGGACATGTGACCAAGGAGGGTTTTATTGCAGGGCCAAAGGTATTGGAACACATGGTAGATACTGTTCTCTACTTTGAAGGTGATCCAAACCACACCTACCGTATACTGCGGGCGGTTAAGAACCGATATGGTTCCACCAATGAAATTGGTGTTTTCGAGATGAAGGATTCGGGGCTGTCGGAAGTTCTTAACCCCTCTGAATTTTTTCTATCAGAGAGATCCCAAATGACTTCTGGTTCTGTGGTTGTACCAAGCCTTGGAGGTTCAAGGCCTATCTTGATTGAAATTCAGGCATTGGTTGTATCCTCAAACTTTGGTGTGCCGAGGAGAACCGCGCAAGGGATAGATGTCAATCGCCTCTCCCTTCTTGTCGCAGTCATGGAAAAACGATTGGGGATTCATCTCTCCAGCCATGACATTTTCTTAAACGTTGCTGGAGGGATCAGGATTGAAGAGCCGGGGGCAGACCTGGGGGCTATTGCTTCAATTGCCTCAAGCTTTAAAGACAAATCCATTAATCCTGAGACCATCATCTTTGGGGAAGTGGGGCTTGGAGGAGAGGTTAGAGGAGTAAGTCAGTCTGAGGGAAGGTTAAGAGAATCAGCGCGATTGGGATTCAGGAAGGCTTTACTTCCAAAACAGAATCTTGAGAAAATCCATGAAGTGAAAGGAATCGAAACGATCGGTGTCGGAACGGTTCGAGAAGCGGTTGAACTCCTGTTCAAGATTTGAAAACCAGATTTTTGGAATCACTTATTAATGTAAGCATTAAATATTGGGAGGAATAATTCATGCGAAGATGGTGGGCTGGATTGATTTTAATACTTTTCATTCTTTCCTCTTTCCCTTATGGCAGAGGCCAGGAGGGGATCAAAAGCCCTGCAGAGATTTACGATGCCTCCATGGATCTTTATCACAAGAACCGCTGTGAGGAGGCCCTGAAGGGTTTTTCAGAGATTATTCAGCATTCCTCAACAAGTAAACTCGCCTCCTACTCCCAATACATGATCGGCCTTTGTTATATCAAGATGGGAAGATATGAAGAGGCTATTGAGCAATTGAGTCTCTATTTAAAAAATTTTCCCAACGGGGATAGGGTCAAGGAGGCAGAGATTGGAATCCACCTCTCAAAGGAGAAGTTGAAGGAGAAAGAGATCCTATCCACTCCTAAGTCAGTACCCCAGAAGGAAGGGGTAAAAAGACGAATCTGTGCTCAGATCTCCTACTTGGATTCAAGAAATCTCTTTGAGGTTGAGAAGAAAATGAAGGCCCTGAAAGAGGCGGGGGTCAATACATTGATCCTGAGAGTCTTCCAGAACAGAGGGGATCGTGTTTATAGATTTGTAAAATCCCAGGGGGAGGAAGGTGTATATTTCCAGACAAAGTATGCTCCAGTAATAGAGGATGTCTTAGGTAAACTGGTTGAGATTGCCCATCGAAATGGGCTGGCTATATTTGCCTGGATGACCACCCGTTATGCAGACTACGGGTTAATTGGACATCCTGAATATCGATGTAAACGTTACAATTTTGAGACGAGAAGGACGGAGATTGCCAGAGGGTATAATCTTTTTCATCCAGATGTATTAGAACGTCTCGAAGGTCTTTTCCGTGATCTCGGACGTTATCCCATTGACGGAATTCTTTTCCAGGACGACCTGGTCCTTAGGCACAACGAGGATTTCAGCCCAGAGGCCAATAAGGCCTTTCAGAAGGAGTTTGGATATATCCCGCATCCTGACCATTTTTATATCGATCCGTATAAATCGGAGTCAGGAAAATATTATGTGAAGGCCTATACGGAGCGCTTCTGGACCTGGGCAAACTGGAAGAACCAATGGTTGATGAAAGTGGCCAAGCGATTGATGAATGCAGCCAGGGAGTCAAACCCAAACCTACAATTTGCAATCAATCTCTATTTTGAAACTATCCTCAACGCTTCGAATGCGGTTGCCTGGTTTTCACAGACCATTACCGGTGCCCTCGAGAACCGTTTCGATTACTATGCCATCATGGCCTACCACCGACAGGCGATGAAAAGCAGGAATATAGAGGTTGGGGAGGCCATTGCCCTGATGGCAGAGGTGGCGAAGAAAGCGATTCAATTGGTAGGCGATCCATCGAGGGTTTTGATGAAGGTCTGGGTTCTCAACTGGAAGAGCAATGAGGCTGTAAGCTTTGAACTGGCCCCTTTAAAAGAGATTGATGAAATTTTATCCAGAATCTTAGATCAAGGTGAAGTCAGCCTGGCTTTTGTCCCTTACTTAGAATTATTCCCCATCCAACAATTTAAGGATAAGTGGATATCCGATTCTCCATAACCTCAGTTTCATCTCCTTCCGACATCCCTTTTCGCACTCAAAGAATCATTATACTGGAGGAGCCTTTGATCATGGGATTTGGTATAACGAAGAAGATGTTCAAGTTGAAGGGGAAAGCGAGAGGCTTCGAGAGGTTGATTCTCCTCTGGATCAATCTTCAGATCAAAGACCCAACTCCTATGGTCTTTTAATGAATGTTGAACCTTAATCCAATTTCGATCCAGGCTGGAGATACATCCCTCTAATCCATAAAAGAAGATTGTTTTATCCTCCATTCTCTTTTGGAAAAGTGATTTCCCGTCAAAAATTATGGGATCGTAAGAGATCTCCATGGCGTCCAGAAGAGTGGGTAGTAAATCCACATGGCTGGTTGGCCAGTCCACCTCCCTGGGTTTAAAAAGCCGAGGTTGATAAAAAATTGCAGGGGTTTCGAGGTTTTCATTATAACTGTACCGATAATGCATATAATTATTCGGATGGTGTTGACCAAAGGCCTGGCCGTGGTCTCCTACAATGATAAAGAGAGTTCGATCCAGTTGCCCTGAACTCTCGAGATGTTCATAGATTCGTTTGATCAGATGATCCAGGAGATGGAGATTATTGTAATAGCGATCTTTTAAAGACTTCTCATCCATCCTAATCCTGTAAGTTTCCCCATAATCAAAATAAGGGAAGTGAGCGGTGAAGCTGATATAGATTCCCAGGAAGGGTTCACGGGCCTTCCTTAGTCTCTGGATGAAGAAATCCATGGTCTGAACTTCGTCTCTTGCGATATAGCGGCCCAGGGAGGTTTGCTCCTCTCGGGTTTTGAAATTCAAATTTTCGTAGGTATAGATTTCTGATAACCCACTGTTTCTCACAAAGGTAACTGGAAAATACCAGGAAGGGGAGGTGGGGGTTATTAGAAAGGTATCGTAATTTTCTCCTAAGAAGTGAGAGAGGGAGGGGATATGGATATCGGGTCTTGTAGAAAAGTTTTTTCGATCAAAAAGGTCATAAAGACCGCTAAGGATGGAGAAAATGGCCTTTGTGCTGACATTGGATGTGGTAAAGTGCTTTTTCAGAAACCACCCCTTCTTTGAAAGTTGAAAGAGAAATGGCATTGGCATGGGTTGATGGCCCTGGGTGTCAAAGATATATCGTGTTCCCACCGATTCCATAATCAGGAGAACCAAATTCCAGGGGGTTTTATTCTTTTCCGCAGGCAGTCTTTCTTTGCCAACGGTTTTCAGAGCCCCAAGGTCTTGAGGTTTATTTTTGTAGGCCCACCTTTCTTTTTTTTCTCCGACATATCCACTATAGGCTGTTTTAGTAAGATCAGATAAAAAAAAGATGACAGGGTTTGATCTTATCTCTGAGGGGATATTTTTCGACTTGCAAGGGGTTAAAAAAGGAAAGGTGAACAAAAGGAGGATGAGAAGTAAGGTGGATACCATCGCCCCTAAAATTTTTAACCTTAAGGGGGCAAAGAGGACCAAGTGGAAGAGCCCGAAGGGAAAGATGAGAAATATGATATCCTTTGCCTCAATGAATTTTATGACCTCCGTTAGCGGGAAATTGGTGAAGGCCTCTGCAATCATAGAGGAGTCTAATCCTGAAAGGACCTCAAAGAGAAGTCTTTTATGGACTCCGTGGATGAGGGTTAAAATAATGATAAGGATGTGAGAAAAAATAAACCCAAAGGCCCACATAAAACTGGAGGCTCGTTTTGCATTTATCAGAGGAGGGATTCGAGAGACAGACCATGAGAGAAATGGAATGACGAGGATAAGGATGAGATCGTTTGGCCAGGAAAATAACATGAACCAAAGAGGATGGGGACCGGGGTCGAAGTCAAAAGGTCTGATCGAATGGGTAAATAGTTCAATGGAGAGTTGAATCCGGTAAATAAGCGTGAGGGCAAGCAGACTGACAAAGAGAGCGAAAGAAGTCGGGTGGGGAGAGATCCATCGGTTTAAAATTTTTATGACAAAGGATTTCATCCTAATTCTTAGGGATCCCTTAGACTCTTTTAGATCCTTTATAAACTGATCGAACGTGGAGGACTCCCCTTAGATAGTCAATAACTTCCTCGAAGGAGTTCATCGATCTCTTTGGTCAGTTTTAATTGTTCATTTTCATCCAGGGTCATTCCTTTTTCTAACAGGGTGAGGCTTCGTTCGATTTCAGAGTTTTCCTTTCTCAGCAATGCTATCTTTTTATTAAGAGAGGCAGTCTCTACCTCCCATTCCACC
>JBBIRM010000134.1:0-8011 GCA_037441765.1 Deltaproteobacteria bacterium
GTGCACTCATTTTTAGGAGTTTCTCCTTCTGAGATGAATGAGGATTATGACAGCCGGTGCAAAGGGTCTTATTTACGGGATAATCGCCGTGGGCCTTCTTAAACGGCTCTTTTTTAGCATCATGACATCCTAGGCACAGAGAGCTCTCGGCTTTTACCAATAACCCTTTTTGATCGGAGCTATGGGAGAAATGACAGACCATGCATCCCTTTGCAGTCTGCAAACTCTTGTGAACCACTCTCTTTTCGAAGGCCTCTTTATTATGACACTGGAAGCAGACCTGATCCCCTTCAGCCTTTAAAAGATGGCTGTTCTGGGAGGCATGGGGATTGTGGCAGGATACACAAGGATTCTTCTTCAGGGCCGTATGGACATTCGACTTATTTAACCCTAGCTTTTCCCTGGTATGGCAAGGATAACAGATTTCGTTCCCTCCTTTTTTCAGGAGCAATTTGGGAACAAGACCGTGCCTGAGATGGCAATCTTCGCATCTCTTCTCCTTGACCACTCGATGGACATTCTTCATTCCCAGGTATTGATCTGTAAACTTCTTGTGGCAATCGAGACAATCTTTCTGGATGAATCTCTTCCCCTTTGGGGCCTCGCCTCCAAGTGTCTTCCTCCTGGGAATCTGTCCATAAACGGACAGGGTGATCCCGACTCCTATCAAAAAAATAAGAAGGAGGATAAATATCCCTCTTCTATTGATACTGAACATAATTTCTCACCTTTACTCAAGGCATAGAGTTAAGGGCTATCTGTTCTATTCTTTTTTATTCTTACCTCCATGCTCTATGCTCTTTGCTCCATGTTCTATCCACATTTAATCTTTCAAATACACTTTCACTTCCGAGGCTGCCCTCAACTTGCTGGCATACTCCTCCACAGCCTTTTTGAGTTTATCGCCAAAGACCTTTCGGGCGATCATCTCCCTTGACTCAGAATATGGCTTGGGCCTTGAGGGAACGACATCTTCGATCCACAAGACATAGAAATAATGTTCAGGACTTTCGAAGAGTCGGAAATCACCCTTCTTGGCTCCAGACAATGCCTTTCGTGCAGGCTCAGGTAATTCTTTCGTCATCAGGAGATTTCCTTCAAAGGTCAACAACCCCTTCGTATTTCGATCGATTTGACCTTCGGCATTTGCCTTGAGCCATTGAAAGTCCGCACCCTGTCTGAGACGAATGAGTGCTTTCTCCGCATCCTCTCTTTTTGAGAAGATAAGTTCCCTGAGCTTCATCATCTCTGGGTAGGTGTAATCTTTGATATGTCTATCGTAATATTTCTGAACCTCCTCTTCTTTCAACTTGATGTCAGGAATCACTGCCTTCTGGATAAAAGTCTCGAAGAGTAAAGCATTCTCATACTCCCTCACCCGATTCTGATAACTCTCGGTCTTATCAATTCCCAGCCGGAGCGCCTCGCTCTTTAAGACCCTCTTCCGAACCATCTCCTCCAAAACCCTATTCTTCTTTCGATTCAATTGCTTTGTCTCAATCGCCCTCTCGACCCCATGAAACAAATTCTTTTTCAAAGAATCAGCCAGGTCACCTACGGTAATGGACCTCTCCCCTTTAATCTCTGCCACCACGCGGTTGTCCTTGAGGAGTTTGTCAAATCCTGGGTCCCTGGACTCGAAGTCCAGACGTTTGATGAGCGGTCGGTTGACCTTTGCGTATTTTTCTATCAAGTTCTTCTCATACTTCTCGATGGCCTCAATCTGTTTTTGCCGGAGGACTTCCCTCCGAACCTCTTCCTTCACCTTTGGGTCATTTGGATATCGGAGATCTTCGAGCCTGAAAATGACGAACCCCGATTTTATCTTCACAACAGGGCTCGTCGATCCCTTCTTCATTTTTGAAATCACCTCTGCAATTTCCGGCAGCAATTCCCTATGCTTCAGAAACTCTTTCCCCTCCTCGACCTTTCCTATCTGATTCTTTAGAAAGGTTTTCACCATCTGATCAAAGTCTTTTCCCTCTTTTAGCCCTTTCTCCATCCTCTTCGCATCCTCCTCTTTTTCAAAGAGGATGCTTTTAATCTTCCATTCTTTTATGAATTCCTGATAGGCCTTTTCCACTTCTCTCTCATCAGGTTTAATGTTTTTGATCTGTCTTTCAATCAATTCTTCCCGAAGAGCGGTCCTCGAGAAGACCTCCACCTGCATCTTCACCTCTTTCAATCTGTCCAGACCCATCCTCTTTGCCTCCTGGATGATGAGCCTGGTATTGATCAGGCGATTCAGGAGCCCCTGCAAATTTTCCTTTCCATCTCCCTTTGTCTCCCCTGTCCCCTTACGGATAGCCATAAGTTCTCGATTGAACTGATCCAGGGTGATGGGCTCTCCATTGATGATGGCAACAATCTTCTTCCCCTTTATTACTGGTAAGTCTTGAGCGGAGGCCTCTAATGTTATGTTAGCAAAAAAGAGACCCATTAGAAGAAAAGTGACCATTTTTAAAAGATGATTCATATTGTTGCTCCTCTTTTTTTCATTATTTTGAGGGACCCCTTTGGGCATCCGCTCTCTGGATCCTTGCTCTATTTCCAACCATCATCATTCCAATAGCCTGAACCATTTGAGAAGTCATGGTATGCGCTATGTTGACCTTACCCCTGTCAAAGAAGAAAACCCCATCATCACCTTCATTATAACTGTTGGACCCCCAGACGACCTGTCGGCTGGTGCGCTCAATGATCAGTGTGGAAAAATCGACCTTTGGTTTTCCCCAAATTCCCTGATAATCCTGATAATCGATCACCCTCCCAGAGACAATCAGATCGGCATTCAGAATGGTGAAAATAGCATCCGCATTTACCAGTGAAACTCCATCTTCCATAATCACCCTTAAACCCAAAAGTTCCTGCCTCAGTATACCGGGTTCAATCACCTCGAAATGGGCAAATCGCTTCAGTTGCTTGATAAAATGGAGGACGAGGATCTCCCCTGCATATTTTCTTTCGCTCCTGTTAAAAAAGGGAAGGACCGCCACCAGATATTTTTTTTCCGGTGTCAGCGCAGAAGACCGATAGGCAATCTTCGGTTTAAACCTCTTTTTCAAAACTTGAACTCCCGTTTCACCCTGTGGGGTCGAAAGGTAATGGATCAGGGAACTGGTCATGGATCTCATCGCCTTATCAATTAGGACTTTTGGATCCTCGATCAATCCCAGCCCGAGGATGCCTGGTGAGTCATCCCCTGCAAGACCGATGCCATCCATCCATAAGACCGAAGGGGAGGGGCCAGTCGAAACCAATCGGGAAAGGATAGAGATCTTGGGAGGCTTTACCTCGCTGTAGAATTCAAGAGAGGTGATCAGGACACCGTCTATTCCGGCCTCTTCCTTAAACGCATTGGCTGTGGTTCGGTCGATCCCTCCCGTGTATCTAATTCTATGCCTCTCCATAAACCTTTCAAGATCTTCTTCTACAAAGAGATGAAATCCTTCCCGTCTCAATCTCTCTATAAATGCCTGACGGATCTCCCTTAAGGGCGCGGGCGTTCCGCTCAGGTTCTCAACAGGATAGATGGCAATCCTCCATGGATGCCTGCTTCCAGAAAGACCCTTTGCCCTTATCTCCTTCACACTGACAAAAACAGAAAGGAGAAGAAAAACCATCATTAGAAGTGAAGTCATTAATTTTTTCATAATTAGAAAAATATGGTTCTTCTCCATTTTAATTGGTAAAAAGGATTCAAGGATTTCAGGATTCAAGGGTTCAAGTGCTTATTTTATAAAGACCTAATCAAAATATATGAAATTTTTTCACCCATAACCGATTTCTGTAGGGCAAAGCTTCAGCCTTGCTTTAAAATGAATGAATGATATGCAAGCCTAAAGGCTTGCCCTACATAAAAATTGTTAGAATGAAATTCCCAAGATTTTAATCACTTAATAATTTAATTATTGCCTTAAGCATTCTTTTAACTTCTCCCTGTATCTGCATTTTTTAATCTAAACATATATGCTATGATCTTTGCCAATTTTTTAACTCTTTATAATTCTTAACCATTTCCCTCGAATCCTTGACCCCTTGACCCCTTTTATCCTCGTGATTCTGTCAACTTTTTTGGAGATGATCCAAAAATATTAACTCTTTAAATCTCCCCTCGCCCCTCTTTCCTAAAGAGGGAAACTTGATTGATGCTACTTAAAAAGTTTGTCGATGAGATCATGAACCGCCTTCTCGGTGATGAGATTCATCGGTCGGCCTCCTCCACCCAGGAGACGATCCCATACGCTGATGCCTCCTTTGGTTGAAGAGGCCGTCCATACCACCTTGCCTGTTTCGGTTTCAATCATCTGAAGACTGAGTGAAATGATATTGGCTGAGGTCGTTCCGGATCTGACCTCTCCGTATTCCCTGACCACTCCTGTGATGATCGCCTGGACTTTGATCACTTGTCCTAATTTGACGACCTCCTCAGCAGAGGGTGCTGTCGGATTCTGAATCTCTGCCTTGGCCACTCCTCTGGCCACCTCCCCTGCGGGAAGAACATAAACCGCTCCAGTGGACAAAAGACTGTTGATGAAGACATCTCGAACTCTTTCAGAGACAATCGTATCCCTGGTGAGATTCCCAAAGGGCATGACAGCGATAGTTTTGATGGTTCCGAAGTCCATATTAGGGTCGATGTAGTGGTCACCCCTTGAAGTGGCACATGCCATGAGGAGCCCAAGCGTCAAAAAAATGGAGGCCTTAAATAGAAGATTCTTTATTCTCATGGTGCCCATAAAAAAACTCCTTCAAAAAATTGAAGATAATAAAAAGGAAACTTTTAATATTTATCACACCCTGAACTCCGAACTGTCAACACATCCCAAACTCCGTTCAGGTTCAGAAAAATATCTTAAGATTTGAACTGATGATATGTGAATTTAGCTTTCCTGTTTTGCTTTCGCTTTTGAGCATCTGATACGAAAGGTCAATATAAGACCGTTTTGTAATGTTCCACCGCACACTGGGTATAAAGCTTCTCTCTTTCGCACGGTCTTCAGATTTCAGGCTCTCGTTATAGGCGACGTTGAACTGAAGCATCCCGTCCGGAAAAGGTGACCAGTTGATCGAATAATTCTGTACCGTTTCTATTTTCTCCCCCTTCTCGGAGATCATCTGGATTAACACAAGAAAGTGCAATGTAGGGAAAGGTGTGTAATTCAGATTGAAATCCAGTCTTCGGGTATAGGTTGAAAAACTCTCTTTCCCCCCTTCTTTCCGTCTCGACATGGTATCCGAATAGTTAAGGCCAATACTCATGGTCCGATGGGGAACAAGGTTTGCACCGAAGGAAATCACAATATCTCTCGTCTTCTCGCCTGTCTCTCTTTTAGCAAAATTGATTCCTCCATTCAGATTCACATCAATCCCCTGGTAGAGCTGGGCTGTGTTATAAAGGAATATAGAATTGATATTATTCGGCCTTCCTCCGATCTCCTCATCTCTTCCGCTAAAAACAAGGCTGTTCCGAAGTGTCCTTAATGGGTCTGCTGTGATCGATGCATGGTAGAGATAACTTACCCTTTTTTCATCGTTTTCTTCCCCATCTTCTCTTGCCAGCCTCGCCGTTGCTGAAAAGACCTCGCTGAAACGATGATTGACCGAAAGGCCATTTGAAATATTGTATCTTTTCTGGTGGTCGGGTAAAACTTTATTGAAGAGGTAATAAAAATCATAGAACAGGACGGGGTTATCTAATACCCGAGCCTTTGCATCCAGGCTGTAGAGGTGGGATGTCCTTCTTACCCTACCTTCCACATCGGCTGCAGGTCGTTTAATAAATGCCTGAAGCTCCGTAACAAATAGATTAGGAGGCACCAGAGTGGTGCGCGCAAGGGGAGTGGTCACCACCTTGATATATCTTTTTGCCGGAAGAATATTGGGGAAATTTATTTCAAACCGATTCTGAAATGGTCCGAAGGTGGCGGTGAAAGGCCCTGCCCAGTGTGCCCAGTTCGAATTATCTTCGCTAACATATATGTCCCACAAAAAGGAGCTGGCCACCGAAGCGGTGATCTCCCTGTCCACCCAGACTAAGATTTGATTCACTTCTGCCGGGTTTAGAAAATCGAAACCTAATTGCCTTCTCACCAGAGGAAGGTTTGAGATGAGGTCAATTCCTGCACTTGAAGTTGTATTCCCGTCCACCAGGGCAGGATTCGTATCAAGAGTGATTTGAGCTGGAGGCAAGGTATCATCAATTTTTGAGAGGCCTGCAAATGGAAACACCTGTATCGTCACGAATCCTTTACCCTCAGAAACCGTTTTCATCTCTTGATGAAAAATATCATAGGTTGTGTTGACCGTTACTCGGCGGTTTAAAAAAGAGCCTCCATAGGCAATCCTTCCGTTATGAGTGAAGAGTTTCACATCGAGATCATTTAAATTGTCCATAGTGTGAATGTAAGTTCCATAGTAATTCATCTGAAATCCGCTGAAGGTATATTTTGAGATGAGATTGATAGAATCCTCTCGTATATCCTGCAGGGCCTTATCTTCATCAAAATTTTTTGTCCTCTTCAGTCTCATGTCAAAAATGGGCAGTCCTTCCGGCCTCCATCCAAAGATGGCATTATATTCTTCATTGACAAGGGTAATAGAAGGGGAATCTTCTGTCTTTGTTTTTTCCTGCCTCATGAGATAGCCTACCCCTACAGTATAAAGAGGGGTTTCAAGAGTGAGGTCAATATATGGCCTAAACCTGGTTATGGTTGTCTCAGTGTTGACCCTTCCTGTATCAAAATCCGTTTTGATCAATTCAGCGATTCCTCCTGCATGGAGCCTAAGATTGGGAAATATCCTCGTATCAATGTTCAGGGTAAAACGGGGATTATAACTTCCTGTTTTTGTCTTGGTAGTCACTCCTGTGGCATCTTTCGTTTCGGAAGTAAAGAAACTATAATTGAACTCCAATAACCCACTGATCCCCTGAATAAGACCCTGCGCATTACCCATAGACGGAAAAGAGATCATGATCAGCAAAGCGCATAGAGCAAAACGCCAAGCGAATTTCATTTGAAAACCTTAATCTTCGTCTCTTATTGGAAAAAACGGTGGACTATCAAGAAATTGAATGTATGACAAAATTTAACTATCCTGAGTTCTTCTAATTTTTTAGGCTATGCTTTCTGCCCTATAAGCTAAGCGACATTAGCGTTCTCCCATCACTGCAACCCAATACGGACCGTCACCCACATCGATTTCATAAAGCGCTTTTTTGCTGATGAGGTTATAGACGACGACGCTTCTTGTGTCCTCATTAAGGAGATAGAGATGATTCTCTTCACCATCGATGGCCATATGCGCAATTGTTCCTTCTGTGCTGATCGTATCAACAGATACAAAAGAGGATGGGTCATAGATTTCAACGAGGAGGTCGTTTCTTCTTCCGAGAAAGATGAGATCTGTCCGGGTATCCACTTTGATCGAATTCATTCCGGGTCTGACCTGAAACCTCCTCTCCACAGAAAGGGTCGAGGGGTTGATAACAGTCAGGAAAGAGGAAAGTTCGTGAATTACATAAAGCCGGTCTCCTCTTCTATTAAACTGTCCTCGTAGAGGCCCTGGGTCAGTTGAGATGGTGGTCACGACCCCCCTGTTTGGAATATCGAGAATGGAGATTGTGCTCGATAATCGATTAAAAACATAGGCCCTTCTTCCTGTAATGGGCTCTATCAGGATCGAATGAGGACCATTTCCCACCTGAATCCTTCCCAATTCAAAAAGGGAGATGGAGTCGATAAAACTGACAGTGTTTGAGCCCGCATTTACAGAGAGAAGAAATCTTCCATCTGGAGTGAGCGCCAGCTCCTTCGGCCTGTCACCTTGGTTTAGTCTTATCCTGTTGATGATTTCCCCTCCGGTAACGTCGATGACTTCGATGGCATCCTCTCCGGAAAGTGCCACATAAAGCCTTCTCAATCTCTGGCCGAGAGCCATCCCTGCAGGTCCTTCACCTGTTGGAATAACTGAAACAATCTTTTTAAGTTTTTTATCAAATACCGTAATA
>JBBIRM010000135.1:0-7979 GCA_037441765.1 Deltaproteobacteria bacterium
AATTCCCCCTCACCTCAATCCTCTCCCCATTGGGGGAGAGGAAATAAGGAGGGTAAAGGTATTCTTTAAAATATATTAGTAATATCAATTAGTTATGAATTTATCGAAACCATCAAAATACCATCAGAGGAGGAGAAGATGAAAAGGCAATCGTTGATAATTCTAATTTCTCTTTTTTCACTCATTTCTTTTTCAAGCCATTTGATGGCCCAGGAAGAGGTCAAGATTGGGTATCTCAACCTTGTGATGAGTCTTCCAACCTTTGTTGCACTTGAGAAGGGCTATTTTCAGGAAGAGGGGATTAAGGTCGTCCATACTCCATTTGAATCAGGAACCCTTATCGTCGATGCTCTGGTATCAGGCAGGATCGATGTCAATGCAGGAAGTGCCATCATTGGTCATTGGTTAGTGGAGCAGAATCTACCAGGGACATTTAAATTCTTCTTGATCTATGGTGCAATTGAACCCCGAGATAATACATTTACAATCATCGTGGGAAAGGATTCGCCGTATAAGAGTTTATCTGATTTGAAAGGGAAGAAGATTGGAACCTTTCCAGGAATTGCCTCCCTTGCCCTCGCAAAAGCGGTTTTAAGAAATTCCTTTGATCCGGATAAGGAAGTAACCATCATCGAGGTTCCTCCAGGAAATATTGTTCAGGCCTTAGCAGCGGGTCAGATCGATGCCTATTTTGCCCCTGAACCTTTTGGGATGATTGCCCTTGCCAAAGGGGTGGGGAGGCAATTGGTAAGAAGTCCACTTCTTTTACTAAACCTTAAGGCCGGCATCCCAGGAGGAGCCTTTGCCTTTAATGCAAAATTTTTGAAGGAAAAACCCATGGTGGCTAAAAAGTTGAAATCGGTCTATTACAAGGCGGTTGATTTCATTTATTCTAATGAGACAGAGGCAAGAAAGTTTCTTCCTAAGTACACAAATCTGCCCGAGCCTTTTGCCATGAAGATCCCTTTTGAGGAATGGATTAAGGTCGAAAAGTTTAACAGGGCCTCCGGACAGGCTTACTTCGATGTCCTGAAGAGGGAAGGGCTCTTTCAGAAGAACGTCGATACGAGCAAACTTTTTTATCAGGAATAGCAAGATGCGAAGACCGAGCGGGAGAGACTATTTAAAGGTGGAGGGGCTAACCAAGACCTTTTCCAGTACATCGGTCAAGGATAAGGGCTTTCAGGGAAGCCTCCGCGTTCTTGACAACGTAAATTTTTCCTGCAGGGCAGGGGAGTTTGTCACAATAGTGGGACCCAATGGATGCGGTAAGACAACCCTCTTTAGAATCATTGCCGGCTTAGAGGATCAGGAGTATGGAAGAATAACGATTGGAGGAAAGCCGTCCTATGAAGCAAAGATTGGATATATCTTCCAGAATTACCGGGAATCCCTCTATCCCTGGAGGACCTGTTTTGATAACCTCCTGGTTCCCCTGGAACTAAACAAAGTTCCGAGGAAGGAGAGAAAGAAGCGTGCAGAAGAGTTTCTCTTCAGCCTCGATTTTAAGGTCCAGGAAGATGCATATCCCTATCAACTGAGCGGAGGACAGCAGCAACTCCTCTGCATCCTTCGGGCACTGCTTTACGAGCCTGATGTCCTATTGATGGATGAGCCATTCAGTTCACTCGATTTTCAAACCACACTCTATATGCACGATAAGGTGCTTGACATATGGGCCAGGACAAAAGCCACAATTCTCTTCATCTCGCACGATATTAATGAGGCGGTTTACCTCGCTGATAAAGTTGTGGTCCTTAGCAAAAGGCCTGCGAGGGTTATGGATGTGATCGAAGTGGATCTTCCAAGACCACGAAAGTTAGAGATGACCGAGAGTGAGGAGTTTTTTGCTGTGAGAAATCGAGTCCTCGATATCTTTAAAGATGAGATCGTGGATAGTTTGATTCGGATGGAGATGAGCGGTTTTTAAAAAGACCCATCATTAATATCAGGAGGATTTTATGAAGCGACTCATTGGGATTTTCATTTTTTTAGGGGCGATATTTACTCCTGTTTTCTCTTTTTCAGGAGAAGAGGTTCAGTTGGGATACTTACCCGTTTCGATGAGTTTACCCACTTTTGTAGCACTCGAAAAGGGGTTTTTAAATGAGCAAGGGCTAAGTGTGAAGGCAACCCAATTCGTCTCAGGGACACTGATTATGGATGCACTGATTGCGGGTAGGATTGATGTTAATGCAGGCAGTGCTTCAGTTGGACACTGGATGGTTGAATCCAACATGCCTGGAACCTTTAAAATCTTTCTCATCTATGGTACAGATAATGAGTGGGACAACACCTTTCCAATCATTGTTAAGAAGGATGCCCCTTACAAGACCCTTATTGACCTCAAAGGAAAGAAGGTAGGGACATTTCCAGGGATTACATCCATTGCACTCTCCAAGGCTATCTTTCGAAAATTTTTAGATCCAGAAAAGGAGATTATCTTCGTTGAGATTCCTCCGCAAAATATGATCGATGCCTTAGCAGGAGGCTCGGTCGATGCGGTATTCACCCCAGAGCCCTTCGGGATCATAGGTGTCTCCAAAGGGATTGCAAGGTATCTGGTCAAGAGCCCACACCAGGCACTACAGTTGAAAAAAGGTGTATTGGGAGGAGTCTTTTCTTTCAATACGAAATTCATTCAAACGAAGCCCGAGGTGGCTAAGAAGATGAAGGCAATTTTTGAAAGGTCGGTTGATTTTATTCGCTCAAATGAGATGGAGGCCAGAAGATATCTGGCTAAATATGCCAACATGCCAGAGCCCATCGCCCAGAGGATTCCCCTTGAGAAATGGTTTAAGATTGGAGAGTTTGACCAGACGATGGGACAGCCCTATTACGATATTTTGATGAGAGAGGGGCTTTTTAAGAGGCCTGTGGATACAACACAACTCTACTATAGGGATTAACCTGAAGAAATATTCCTTGCCTTCTTAAACCTTTTATGGATCCACCACCACTGCTCAGGATGTTCTCGGATGACAGACTCCACGATTTTAGTCAACCGAGCAATATTTTCAATGATACCATGAGACATATTCCCTGTGAGTTTCAATCCATAGGCCGGGTGGATGAGAATTCGATGAAGACGATCCGATTCTCGGAGGATAAACATAGGAAGGATGGGGGCACCAGTTCTCAATGAGAAGATAACAGGTCCTTTGAATGTAGGGACCAGATAACCGAAAAAATCGACCCAGGCCTCAGTTGCAGGGGCATTCTGATCGATCTGGATAAAGAGGACTCTATTCTGTTTTAATGCATTTAGGCAACGCGATACACAGGTCATTCGTGGTTTATCAGGAATGGATTCCATCCCGATCCTTTCTCGGGCTGAATTAATAAACCGTGCAAGTTTTGGATTTTCAGGATCCCTGGCAACGAGTGAGAAAGGGTAACCCTCCTTCACCAATCGCACACACATCAATGGAAAATTCCCAAAGTGCGCACTCAGGGCAATCACCCCTTTTCCCAAAGATAGGGCCTGATCGAGATGTTCCTTCCCTTCCAGTCTGATAAAATTCTTTAGATAACTCTCATCATAATCAAGGCATCTCCCAATCTCGAGCATACCCTTCCCGATGTTCTTAAAGGTCTCCCGACAGATCCAATCAATTTCCTCGCAGGTCTTCTCCTTGCCCAGGGCAAGTACCAGATTGTTTAAGGCAATTTTCCTTCTCTTTCTATAAAGGAGGTATACAAGAAGGCCAATCTTTTCGCCATAGAAACTGAGAGAGTTGATTGGAAGAAGATTTACCCAGCCCCTAAGAATTTTAAAGAGAAGGTATCCTAAATGATTTTCGATTGCCTTCCTTAAATGTGATTTCTTTCTCTTTCGCTTCACTTTCGTCTTTTTTCCTTCGTTTAGGATTTGATGAAATGGGAAAGGTTTAGAGACACGTATTTTTTTAACACCCTTTTTCAATTTTGGCAAAAAATTGGTACATATAAATTAAATTTTTTGTAGGGCAACCCTTCAGGGTTGCTTTAAGGAAAGGATTAAGTTTTAGAGAAAGAAAAGGCAGGCGGTTATAATAATGCCCCTTCCATCAAGCCTAATTTGATAAGTTCGATCCGTCGAAGGTCGCTTACCCCAAGTTTATATTTCTCATCCGCAACATAGATGTGGTTTGGAGGTGTATCCAGAGGCCGATCTTCACCAAAGTGAGCAATCCTCTGGAGTTGAAGAAGACGAGCGCCTATGGAGTCGAGGGCCACTGGATCCTGGCCGATGAGAAGCCCTTTATATTCTGAGACAAACCTGCGGTCGAAGTGATGGGGGCCACGACTATAGAATTGTGTTCGCAGGAGGCTCAAGATATTGAGCCGGGTTTTCCCTTTGACGATTGGTTTGTTCCATATCGAAGCAATTGGCGAGCAGGCGTCGCTGTGATAATATAATGGCAACTGATAAGAAGGGACAAACATACAATAGTTTTTAATACAGCCTCCGATACCTGACCAGTGGTGAGTCCTAAGGGGTCGAACATTGATCAGAGCGGTGGAGGATTTAAAGATGGGGTTGTTAAGCACACCCCGGTCATCAATCCCGATGTTTTTCCTTGGGACCCCCACATCCATTAGCCTTTTCACAATTGCCTTCTCAAGTTCTTCAGGGGTCGGGAGATAGGCCCAGACATTGCTTTTTATCCCTACTACATCAGAAGGTTTAATCAACTTCTTCCATGCCTGAATAGGATCCTTCTCACCCAACAACTCACAGACTCCAAGGTCAAGCATCTCCTGGACGACTTTGGGGTTGATATTTCCCATTGGATCGATTGCCTTTTCATCGCGGATAAGGATGACTTTAACCTTCTCCATCGCCTTTGCTTTTTTTAAAAGGCTTTGACCAAAAGTTGTTGCCATAGCGGTATAGGTTGTCCCGCGAAGAAAATCTCTTCGAGTAATGATTTGTCTTTTTCCCATAGTCATTCCATTAACCTTTAATTATTTTCTTTAAAACCTCCTCAATCAACTCCTCTGCTTTTTCCCGAGAGGAGGCATCAAAAACCACCAGGAGATAGTTTTGATAGGGCTTTATAGAAGTCCACTTCCCATTTTCGGTTTTAATGGTTTCGGAGGCAGAGGCTTCTAACATATAGTTTTTTTTGAAGAGATTATAGGATTTTCGTGACTGAATTGAGTCAGGATACTTAATCAAGAGAAGGAAGGTTTTCTCTTTCTCTCCGGAGAAAAGGTAAGTGGCCAGAACCGCATTTATCTTCATCCCTAAACCGAGGATGTTTTCATGGGAGATAAAGTAGTGGTGATTTAAGACCTGGTGATGGTGGAAGTATCGGATGGTTCTTTCAGAAAGCCCCTCTTCAGGAAGAAGCTGGGTAAGTTTGGGCTTTTTACCTTCCTTCCTAATATTTTTCGCTATTGCCTCACCGAGCATAAGTATATCTCTCCTCATCTCAGGGCTCTCCCTTTCGGAAAAGATATTGATAAAATATTTCCCTTTCCAGAATCTGAGAAGTCCTCCTCCATAATCTGAGCCCTGTCCGATCCCCACCTCTTCGTCATCGGTTTGATAGGAGAAGATTCCAAAGGCATCCTCTGATGAGCCCATATCGAAGAGTTCAATTATGATTGGAGGATGGTTGGTTTTAAGATAACGCCTTACCATTAGGAGTTTTAAATTATAACAGCGGTATAATTCCGCAGCACCATCCATATAGCGGAATGCTCCGCTCCTGTCATAAAACTCGTCTTTTCCCTCCGCCTTATATTCCCCAATCTTCAAGGGAAGAAGCCTCTTCATCTCTGCCTTTCTACTCTCTTTCTCCGATGAGCGAGCAGGGGATTCAACTGCGATCATTATCGCCCCAATAACTATAATTGAAAGAATTGAAAAAAGGTTAATTTTCATCCTGACAATTTTATGTAGGGCAGGCCTTCAGGCCTGCATATCATTTTAGGGCAAGACTAAAGCCTTGCCCTATAGAATTCGTAACCTTTTTTAGAATTTGAACTTATTTCCTTATATCTCACAAGGTTTCCGAGGGCTCTTCCAGCCCTTTCTGGAGTAGGGTAGTTTGGAATTCCAGATTTTTCGAGTCGTTTGATCTCTTCCTCCCAAATCCCTTGGGGGGCAGAAAAACAGCATAGGATCGGCTTTTTAATATTCTTTTTACATAGCAGGTCTGCTAAGATTTCAACTGCAGGGCGATTGGCCGATGCAAACATGATGCATACGATGATGGAATCAATATTTTTATCCTCCATGACGGTCTCGACGATACCTTTGATCGCCTCTGAATCATACCAGGCAGGTCCCATATCCACAGGATTGGTTCGGATGGCAAGGGGTGGTAGTAACTCTTCTACCTTCTTTTGGATCTCTTTGGAAAAAGGTTTTATGCTTAGCCCCTCCATCTCGCAGACATCGCAGACCGCCATTCCAGGCCCTGCCTGGCCAGAAAGAACAGCCACTCTTTTCCCTTCTGGAAGGGGACACATGGCCAGGGCCTTGGCTGTATCTAAGAGTTCTTCAGAACTTCTAACGGCCAAAATTCTTCCCTGCTTGAATGCCCCTTCATAGATCTCATATTTTCCTGCAAGGGAGCCAGTATGGAATTGAGAGGCCCTATCACTCGTTTTGGAAGCCCCCACCTTATAAGCGATGATGGGTTTTTTCCGATCACTCCTTTTTGAGACCTCAACCAACCTTCTCGGATTATCAATTCCCTCGATGTACATGGCTATAACACTGGTCTCTGGATCTTCTTCAAGGTATTCGACCATATCCGAGAAATCAACATTACATCGGTTTCCCAGGCCCACAATCTTACTTAATCCTACACGGTTCTCAATCGAAAGAAAGCCGATGAGATGGGACATGCCACCGCTTTGACTGATGAAACTGATTCGACCTTTTTCCACAAGGGAAAACTCAGGTGTAAAAGAGGCGTTCAAGTGTAGATGTAGATTTACCACTCAAAAGGTATTTGGTCCAATGATTTTGATTCCGTATTGGTTCGCAAGATCAGTAATCTCTTTTTGAAGGGCCTCTCCTCTTCTGTCTTCGATCTCTTTGAAACCTGCGGTTATGAGGATGACCCCTTTTACCCCTTTTTCATTACACTCCCTGATAATACCTGGTATCTGTTCTGCAGGAAGGACGAGAATAGATAAATCGATCCCCTCGGGTATTTTTGTTATGGATGGGTAGGTTTTAATTCCAAAAATCTCATCTTTTCCAGGGTTAATGGGATAGATTCTTCCAGGATATCCTCCCTCGAGAAGGCTCCTCATCACATGGGAACCCAGTTTCCCTAAATTATCCGATGCACCAATCACTGCAACAGCATTAGGGCTAAAGATGGCCTTTAGGGCCTCAAATTTTTTATCCATTTTTCAAAAAGTAGCCTGCCCCCTTTTTTATAGCCTTTTTGTAATTTTCTATAAAAACAGATATTTCAGTAATAAATCGTTCAATGTCCTGGAGATGGTTTTTTAATATACTATAAATCTCTTTCGGGGTGATCTCCTGGTAGAGGTGAACCATTCTGTTTCGGTAGCCTGCCATTTTTAAAAGAGTCCTTGCATAGCCCTTCTCCACAATTCCTTTTTCTCCAAGTTCAAGTGCGATCTTTTTATATTCAAGTTCCTTAAAACCATAACTCTTTGCCAGAATATGCCTCCCGATATCGAAAACAGATTCCAGTGAACGTCTCAGAAAACTTTCTGCGGCTGCAGGGTTTCTTCTATCTGAGAGGAAATCATTTTCTCCCATCTTAGAGAGTTCTTTTAATTCAGAGAGAAATTCCTGTATCAGAGAGAGGTTTTTCTCGATCTTATCGATATTCAATTTCGAAATAACCATCTTTGATTGCCTCTAAAAAGTCCCTTTCAAAATCAACCTTCTTAAATGAGATATCGGATGCCATTTTTAACAGCCTCTCCTCATATGCCTCAAAGAATAATTCCTCATCGCAGTAGACCATCTCTCCAAGAATTGCCTCGTACTGGAA
>JBBIRM010000136.1:0-7884 GCA_037441765.1 Deltaproteobacteria bacterium
CTATGGCGGATTTAAAAAGAAAAAAACCCTTTTACGGAATTTCTGTTCATCCGATCCATAAATTCCTAAACATTGGTCTCAAAGGCCTCTAAATATCCTTCGGAGGCAAGGGCCCTTCTTGCCGCCCTGCTCAACTGCCTGTCGTAACGATGCGTTTGTGCATAGACCCGACAGATTGCCACTTTGGCAGGGATGTATTGAAACAACCGCCTAAGGGGCTCTCTTGAAATCTTCCCTGAACTGGAATCAAAAATCAGAAGAGATCCCTTTGTGGATTCGTGCCATGGATTAAGAGGCCTTGGGTCGTGATGGGCCATATCAATATGAAACTCAATCCCTTTCAGAGCTCTGGGCAAAAAGGCCTCCATCCTCTTCTTCACCTCCTGAGGTGTTAAAAAGAAGGGCCGCCCATATTCCATCTCTCTCATGGATAACTTTTCTTCAAAGGCACTACTCCACTTCAGTCTTCTCGAAAGAACCTCCGCCCATTTCTCCCCAAGGCGCCTCTCTTTTGGCAAAAGCGACTTACGCCACTCCAAAACCTTCTCCATCAAATACCAATCCGTCAGGGAAAGATAGCGGTCAAGGTCTTTCAGGGGATTGAAGGGACAGAGGATCTCCATGGTCTCTCTAAAAATCTCCTGTAGTTGAAGATCAATGGAACGGGTGGTCCTATGATAATAAACATTGGAGTAAAGGTAGAGACGGGCGTTAAGGAACATTGAAAGTGCGTCCAACCCCCTTTTATCCAGAACCAATCCTTCTTTCCGATAAAAGGTGTAGTGAAGGAGCCTTCTCCAATCCACAGGCCCGATGGAGACCCCGGTCATATAAGCATCTCTCAACACATAATCGATATTGTCAAATGTAAAAATTCCTCCATAGAGCTGATGCAGGAGATTTAACCAGATAGGAAATTTCCTTTCATCCCTTTTTGAAGGTTTCTTGATCAGAAAGGCGATCTGTTCGGGATCGAGGATTTCCTCTTCTTTAAAGGAACCATGAGGGCTTCTCCGAATGGATTTTATTAATGAAGCCATCTTTTCTTTTATGAGATGCTGTCCGATGATTTCATGATTGATCTTGAACCGAGAGAGGTACTGTTCGTCAAAGAAATGGCAAAAAGGACCATGTCCGATATCGTGAAGCAATCCTGCCAGACGTGTCAGTTCTTCAATATAGAAAGAAGAGGGAATTTCTTGGGCATCAATTTTGGCCAGTGAGGGGTAGAGGTGTTCTGAGAAAGCCCCGGCCACATGCATGGTTCCAAGGGAATGCTGGAATCGGGTATGTTCCGCAGAGGGGAAAACCCAGCGTGCGCTCTGGAGCTGAAAGATGCGCCGAAGTCGCTGAACCCAGGGGGTGTCGATCACATCCCTTTCCGTCTGTTCTCCCTTGATGCGATCGGTCATCAGGATGTAATGGTAAATGGGATCGGCAATCAGACCAACCCCTGTATTTCCCTGCCATCCCTTCATCTTCAGGAAACCTTCTTTTAAATCTCCTCATGGGATGGCTCGCTCTGCTTCTCCTTCTCTTCGGGGTGAATAAACTTCACCTTGCTCGCTGCGACCTCCCTGAGAGCAGAGACGATGGGTCGATTGGTGGACTCAACCAAGGGCTTTGCTCCTTTCATTAGCATCCTCGCCCTTCTTGCTGCTAAGATGACTAACTCAAACCTGCTTTCTACCTTCCTCAGACAATCCTCTACAGTAATCCTTGCCATCGTTTCCCTCCTTTTCTAAATCTCTTTTTTAAAGGAGATCCCCTTCTCCTTTCGATTCCTTTCTTCTATGATGATCGCCTTTAACCTCTCAACCGCTTCCTCGATCTTCTCGTTGACCAAAATATATTGATAACTGTGGGCCTCTTCCATATCCCTTTTTGCTTGAGACAAACGAAATTGAATCATTTCAGGAGAATCCAATCCCCTTTTGATCAACCTCTCTTGTAGGGCTTCCATGGAAGGAGGAAGAAGATAGATGGAAATGGCTGAATCCATCTTCTCCCTCAACCTTTTAGCCCCCTGGGTATCTACATCTAAGATTAAATCGAACCCCTCCAATTCAAGGGCCTTGAGGTCTATCTTGGGCGTCCCATAACGATTTCCCAAAACCTCTGCCCACTCTAAGAATTCGTCCCTCTCTACCATCTCTTGAAAAACAGATGGTGAGACGAAATGATAATCCTCACCATCCTGTTCGTTGGCCCTGGGAGGTCGGGTGGTGTAGGAGACCGAGAATCGAAGACCGGGAAGTTGTTCCATCACCTTTCTCACAATGGTGGTCTTTCCTGTTCCTGAGGGGGCGGAGATAATAAATACTAACCCTTTCCCCTTGTCAATCATCTCTCTTTCGTTAACCATTTTCAGTTGGGCCCCATTGGACTCCTATTCAATGTTTTGAACCTGCTCTCGAACCTTCTCCAATTCCCCTTTGATCTCAACCACCCTCTTGGAGATCTCTACATCATTGGCTTTTGCGCTGATTGTATTGACCTCCCTATGAATCTCTTGAATCAAAAATTCGATCTTCCTCCCCACAGGTTCATCCGTTTTTAGAAGATTGGCCAGTTGGGAGATATGGCTTTCCGCTCGAGTGATCTCCTCTGTAATATCAGTTCGTTCAGCCCAGAAGGCAAGTTCCTGTTGGAATCTAATAGAATCTACCTCCATCCCATTAAGTAGGGAACGAAGCCTTTCCCGAAGCCTATTCAGGTATTGATTTAAAGAGGAGGGAAACTGTTTTTTAATTGCATCCAATTCACTTATGATTCGGTCAACCCTTTGTTCAAGGTCCTTGAAAAGAGATTCTCCTTCCACCCGCTTCATCTGATCCATATCCTTGAGGGAGGCCCTTAGAATGGGTTCCACCTCCTGCCAATATGGTTCTGCGTCAAATGTCTCCTCTTTCACTGTAATCAAATCCTTCGCCCCTGCAAGAAGTTCCAGCGTTACCTCTCCTTTGAGATTGAGTCTCTCACTCAAGGACTTTAGGGCCTTATAGTACTGTTCCGCTAAGTGAAAATCCACATCAAATTGAATCTTACCGTTGGAGGTCTGATCCAACCTCAAGGTGACATCGATCTTCCCCCTTGATACCTCCGATCGGATCATCTCTTTGATCCTCGTTTCAAAAGAGGCCAAACGTTTTGGAAGTTTAATACTGATATCGCAGAAACGATGGTTGACAGAACGCGATTCTACGACAAGTCTTCCAAGGGAGGTATCCCCTTCCCCCCTTCCAAAACCGGTCATCGATTTTAACATTCCTAATCTCCCTCCGTTTTCAAATCATCAATATATTTTCTTCTGAATTGGTTGAAAAGCCCAATCACCTCTTCCTGACGATAATCCGGATAGGTCCATTCAAGGGGACGGTAGGATTTCTCTCTATAGATAAGGGTCAAATCCGCATAGATTCCATCCCTGAGGTAGGGCCTATGGGTATAGCCCTTTGTAGTAGCGAGGATTACATGTTCTAAGCATAAATATCCTGGGTCGATATTGATTCGGCGATTCCCCTGGGAATCAGCATACCTTCTCTCAATATCATTGGTAAGGTGTTTAATCTGAGGAAGGGAGGGAATATGAATAAGTCGTTCAAAGGTAATGAAATGGCGCTGGAGACTAGATCCCATCTCTTTATTATAATAATTGGTAAAATCAAAAGGCAATACCTTACTTATAAAATCGATCTCCCCGAACTTTTGCCTCAAGTCCTCCAATCCTTGATGAAGAATCTTTGCTTCTGAGAAGATTAGGCTCATAAAGAGTTTGGCTGGTTTGGGTTCCTTAGGAATTCCCATTCTCCTGCCCTCTCTTCTTCAAATAGATAAAGAACTCCTTATTCCCCTTAGGTCCAAGAAGGGGAGACTCGGTCACCCCTAAGACCTCCAGCCCTATCTCATTGCAATAAGTTGATATCCTCTCAAGCACTTTCTGATGCAATTTTGGATCCCTGACCACTCCTCCCTTACCAACCTCTCCCTTCCCCACTTCAAACTGAGGCTTGATCAGGATAAGGAGATAACCTTCCCTTTTAAGAAATCTCAGAAGATTTGGTAGAAATTTTTCAACAGAGATGAAGGAGGTATCGACCAGGATTAGGTCGATCTCCTCGGGGATCTCTTCTCTTTTAAGATAACGAATATTTTTTCGTTCAAGGTTAATCACCCTCGGATCATTTTGAAGTCTCCAGGCCAATTGTCCGTAGCCTACATCAACTGCATAAACCCTTTTTGCGCCTTTCTGAAGGATACAGTCTGTGAAACCACCTGTGGATGCCCCCACATCCATCACCACCATTCCCTGAGGGTCGAGGTTGAAGGTTTGAAGGGCACCTTCCAATTTGATCCCTCCGCGACTCACATATTGAGTTTCCTTCAATAAAATCTCCAGAGGAGCATCTACCCTAATCTTTGTCCCGGGTTTATCAATGCGTTGACCTTCGACCATCACCCTCCCTGTCATTATATAGGAGCGCGCCTTCTCACGGCTTTCCACCATACCTCTTTCCACGAGAATCTTATCGATCCTCTCCTTCTTTGTCAGAGTTTCTCTACTCATCGAGGTTTCAACCTGAGTTTTTCCTGAAGTAAGATTGGGTTCAAGGATCATCAATCTTTTTTAAAGGAAGGTTGGAGGATTCTAACTTTAGCATCTCCATGACCCCTCGGTAGATTCCATTCTCATCGATTCCATACTTCTCCCTTAAAAGGGATTGAGGTCCATGCTCAACAAAGAGGTCAGGGATACCCAATCGCTTGACTTGAACCGAATATAGCCCCTCTTCTTGAAGAAGTTCAAGCACCGCACTTCCAAAACCACCCTGAAGGACATTCTCTTCTACGGTGAGAACCCTACCTGTCCTCTGAACCCAGTTGCAGATGAGGGAGCGATCCAGAGGCTTTAGAAAACGGCAATTGATCACAGCGGTGGAGATATTTAATTCCTCCAACCTCTCTGCAGCGCGAAGGGCAGGATAGACCGTTACTCCAATCGCGAGTATGAGGACATCCTTGCCTTCTTTTAGAATCTCTCCTTTTCCAATTTCGAGAGAGATGAGCCCTGGATTTCTTTTAACCCCTTCCCCCTTTCCTCTTGGATACCGCAATGCCACGGGCTGATGACAATCGAGGGCGGTCTTGATCATATGCCTAAATTCTTCTTCATCTTTGGGAACCATGACAATTAAATTGGGAATGTGGCGGAGAAATGAAAAATCGAAGAGGCCGTGATGGGTGGGGCCATCCTCTCCAACGATTCCAGCACGATCCATCGCAAAGACAACCGGAAGGTTCTGAAGGCATACATCCTGAACAATCTGATCATAGGCCCTTTGAAGGAAGGTTGAATAGATGGCCACAACAGGTTTCATCCCCTCCAGGGCAAGTCCTGCAGCAAATGTGACCGCGTGCTGTTCTGCAATCCCGATGTCATAAAATCGATCTGGAAATCTCCTCGAATACTCCTCCAACCCCGTTCCACTCTGCATGGCTGCTGTGATGGCCACCAGGCGATGATCCTCCTTAGCCAGTTGGCAGAGCGTCTCCCCAAATACCTCGGTATAACTGGGAGGATTTCCAGTGGGTGGCATTCTTAATTCACCTGTATCAATATTGAATGGGGGTACTCCGTGGAATCGGGTTGGATCTTTTTCTGCAGGTGGATAGCCTTTTCCTTTCTTAGTAATGACATGAATGAGGATGGGACCTCTTAATTTTTTTATATTCTGGAAATTCTCGATGAGGTAATCGAGGCGGTGGCCATCAATCGGCCCGATATACTTAAGGCCCAACTCCTCAAAGAGTAGGCCTGGCATTAAAAAACCCTTCAGTGACTCCTCAGCTTGCTTTGCAAATCGAAGAACCGATTTTCCAATTCCTGGCAAGGTTTCGAGAAAGGACTTCATTTCATCTCGAAATCGGTTAACGAACTGCCCTGTCATCAATCGATTCAGATATGAGGAGAGTGCTCCTACATTGGGAGAGATCGACATCTCATTGTCATTCAGGACGACAATCAAATCTTTATCGATGTGACCCACTTGATTAAGGCCCTCAAAGGCAAGCCCTGCGGTCATCGACCCATCCCCAATTACCGCGATCATCTTTCCCGGTTCGCCTCTTTTCCTTCTTGCCTCGGCCATCCCGAGCGCTGATGAAATTGAGGTTCCACTATGTCCTGAATCAAAGGCATCGTAAGGGCTTTCATCCCTCTTTGGAAAACCACTGATGCCCCCATACTGTCTAAGGGTATGGAAGCGCTCTCTTCTGCCTGTCAAAATTTTGTGGGCATAGGTTTGATGTCCTACATCCCAGATCACTTTATCAATGGATAAGTCAAAAACATAGTGGAGAGCAATGGTGAGCTCAACAACTCCTAAGTTGGAGGAGAGATGACCTCCATTCTTAGAAACCGTCAAAAGGATTTCTTCTCTTATCTCTGAGGAGAGTTTTTCAAGTTCTTCTAAGTCCAATCTTTTTATATCATTCGGTGTCTTAATCTGATCCAGTAGAGGGGGCATAAATCAAAATTCCCTTTTCACGATAAACCAGGCAATCTCTCTTAGAGGCTCAGCCTCTGGACCAAAGGATTCCAAGGATCTGACTGCGGATTCAGCCAATTCCTCTGCCTTCCTCTTTGATTCCTCTATCCCGAAGAGGGAAGGATAGGTTGCCTTTCTCCTAAACAGATCGCTTCCAGTGGTTTTCCCGAGCAACTCCTTTTTCCCTTTAACATCTAAAATATCATCAACAATTTGGAATACAAGCCCTATCCTCTCCCCAAAATGGGAAAGGGCCCTGAGCATATCTTCCTTTGCCTTTCCTAATTTTGCTCCCATCCGAATGGAGGCTAAAATCAGAGCCCCTGTCTTATGGGTATGAATATATTGAAGGGTTGGAAACTCAATATTCTTTCCTTCAGATTCGATATCCACCGCCTGTCCTCCGACCATCCCGAATATTCCAGAAGCACAAGCCACTTCATTGATGATCTCGAGGATGGTTCTCTCTTCAAATTGAAATTTTTCAATCAAATCTCTCTGGGACATCAGTCTGAAGGCCTCTGTTAATAAAGCATCCCCAGCCAGAATACTGATAGCTTCTCCAAATACCTTATGAGAGGTAAGTTTCCCTCTCCTATAATCATCATTATCCATGGCAGGAAGGTCATCGTGAATAAGTGAGTAGGTATGAATCATTTCCATCGCACAGGCAAAAGGTAATATCCCCTCCCCTCTCCCTCCCACCGCTTCATAGGAGGCAATGGATAGAATGGGACGGATCCTCTTTCCTCCTGCAAAAAGGCTATAGCGAATAGCCTGGTGAAGGGTGGCAGAAAGCCCTACCACCTCTGGAAGGTATTTTTCAAGGGCAGAATCAACAATCTCCTTTTTCTCTTGAAGGTATTTTTGAATCTCCATCACACTTATTGCTCATCTTCAGAACCATTCCCACTCGAATACCGAGAAGGATCAAAAGGTTGTGTCTTGATCGTCCCATCCTTGTTTTTCATGAGGATCTCTACCTTCCTCTCTGCCTCCTCCAACTTCTGATTACAGAATCGAGAGAGTCTGATCCCCTCTTCAAAAAGTTTTAAGGATTCTTCAAGGGGAATATCCCCACCCTCCAGTTTTGTGACAACCTTCTCCAGCTTCTTTAGTGCATCTTCAAATTTCTCCTTTGGCATCATCCACCTCAATTATAATAAATTTTTATTTTATATTGTAATTTCTCTAATCGTCAAGCCTTTTCAATATTCTCGGGTAACACCTCACTCATCCGGGGAATCGGGTAGGGATGTCGGCGAAAATCTTATAGCGGAAATATCCCTACCCGATTCGGGTAATTTCCCGCCATTCAGTGAGGGGTTGTCTTTTC
>JBBIRM010000137.1:0-7853 GCA_037441765.1 Deltaproteobacteria bacterium
TCCTCTTCGATTCCATACTCTTTAATCTTATAAAGTAGGGCTCGATGGCTTATCTCAAGAAGCCTTGCAGCGTGGGTGTGGTTTCCTTTTGTCTTTTTTAAGGCCTTTTTAATCAGGTTGGTCTCTAAAACCTTTGACGCCTTTTTAATAGAATATTCCTCTTCGATTACTGGAAGGATAGATATCTCTTCCTCTTTAAACTCTCTAATTTCGGGAGGTAAATTTTCAAGCATGATATTCTCACCATCCGCTAAAACCACAGCCCTCTCAATAGTATTTTCAAGTTCCCTTACATTTCCTGACCACCTGTAGTTAATTAAAGCCTCAAGTGCCTTTGAATCAATTCCCGTCACTTTTTTATTTGTAGATTGAGTAAACTTTTTTATGAAATGGTCAATGAGAAGTGGGATATCTTCCCTTCTTTCCCGGAGTGGAGGGATATGAATTGGAAGGACATTTAGACGATAAAAGAGATCGTCCCTGAAACGACCTTCGTTAACTTCTCTGGCAAGGTCTTTTACCGTTGCGGAAATTATTCTTACATCTACTTTGATGGGTTTTGATTCTCCAACCCTCCTTATCTCACCCTCTTGAAGAACCCTAAGCAGTTTGACCTGGAGTTGTGGGGGTAATTCCCCAATCTCATCCAAAAAGAGTGTTCCTCCATCTGCCTCCTCAAAGAGGCCTCTTTTTGTTCTGATGGCATCGGTGAATGCCCCTTTAACATGGCCGAAGAGTTCGCTTTCTAAGAGATTCTCTGGTATGGCTCCACAATTTACAGCGACGAAGGGTTTCTTTGTTCGATCGCTATTATAATGAAGCGCACGTGCAACTAACTCCTTTCCAGTTCCACTTTCTCCCATGATAAGTATGGTGGATTTATATGGAGCAACCTTCTTAATCACCTCAAAGATCTCTTTCATCTTGGCATTCTTGCTCACAATGTTTTCAAAACTATACTCCCTCTGAACCTCCCTTCTCAGGAGTTGGTTTTCTCTTCTTAATTGTTCCCTTTCCTCTGCCTTCCTGAGGGTCAGGATGACCTCATCTGTCTTAAAAGGCTTTGAAATATAATCATATGCACCCAATTTCATTGCTTCGATGGCAGTATCTATGGTTCCGTAGGCTGACATCATGATAATCGTTGACTCCACTCCTGCCTTCTGGGCCTCCCGTAGAAATTCCAATCCATCCATCTGTGGCATCCGGATGTCGCAAAGGACCTGGTCAAAGTAGGATTCGGTAATCTTTTGAAGGGCCTCCTCTCCATTTGAGGCAGTTTCTACTTCATACTTCTCCTTTCTTAAAATCAAGGAGAGCATGTGTCTGAAACTCTCTTCATCATCGACAATAAGGATGCGTTTTGATATCATCAGAACCCCCTATTGAAAAAATTCCCCTTTTTCCCCTTTGCCAAAGAGAGGGAACACTATCTCCTCCCTTTAGCAAAGGAAGGTCGGTAGGGACTTTAGGCTATAGGGAAATATACCTCAAAAGTTGTCCCTTTTCCCACCTCACTCTCCACCCTAATATCGCCCCCCATAGATTCAATGATTCTCAGGGATACCGACAATCCCAAGCCTGTTCCTTTATCAGGTGATTTAGTGGTAAAGAATGGATCAAAAATCTTCTCAATTTCCTCCTTTTTAATTCCTATCCCTGTATCTGAAATTCTGATCCTGACCAACTGGTCCCCTTTTGAAAACTTTGTAAAGATCACTGATAAAGGATCGGGTTTTCTTAAATGGGAATAATCTGATTCCTCAGGGTCTCCTTTCCTTCGGGGAGGATAGAGAGCCTTGTACCTGCTTGGAAAATGATCTTCCACCATAAATTGATGAGTTTGAATTGTCAAAAGTCCTCCATCTGGCATGGCATCCACTGCGTTAAGGATGATATTGATAAAGACCTGTGAAAGTTGGGAATCATCTCCTCGAATTTTGGGTAGATTGGGCTGAAGTTCCAGAAGGGTTTGAATATTCTTAAACCCTTTTTGGTAAGAAAGAAGGGATAGGGTCTGTTCAATCACTTTATTGACATCTATTTCTGTGGCCTCCACCTTTGAGGGTCTTGCAAAATCAAGTAGTTCTCGAACGATTCGGTTGATCCTTTCTATCTCCTTCTCAATTCTCCTTAGGTAATCTTTTGACTCCTCCGGACTAACCTCTCCTCCCTCTAAAATACTGGTATATCCCAGGATGGCCCCAAGGGGATTGCCCACTTCATGGGCAACACCTGCAGCAAACCTTCCAATCGAGGCCAATTTCTCTGAGCGAATCAACTCCTCTTGAGCCTGTTTCAACTTCTTATTGGTGGATTCTAAGGAATCCAAATACTTTTCTAAATTTTCCTGATTTTCTCTTAATCGATCGATCATCTTATTAAATGAGGAGATGAGTTGTCCAATCTCGTTCTTTGAAGCCACCTCAATCTTCTGGCTAAAATCTCCATTACTGATCTTCTGAGTTAAACCAACAAGTTCTTTTAATGGTTTTACCAGGACACGGGAGAGTAAGAAACTTCCAAAGACAATTAGAATTATAGAGTCAAGGATTATAAAGGTGAGGATGAGCCTTTGGGATTCTAAGAGATGAACCATCACATCCCCTATAGGCACTTCTAACTTGATGCCCCCAACAATCTTTCCCTGATTCCATAAAGGGGAATAGAAAATAATCTTTTTATATGAAGTTGTAAGAAAACCCCCTGATTGTTCGATTTGGGGGAGGAGTTGACCTGTCTGGATTGACTTTTTTAACAATTCATTGGAGAGGGGTTTTCCCCATCCTTCCATTCTTTTACTTGCAATGAGCCTCAGTTCCTGATCGGTAATGAGTAGGTCATAATATCCTTTCTCTCTTAGATAGAACTGGATAAATTCCTGAATTTCCTCCCTTACCACTGGATGGTGTAAAGAGAAATCCCTCTTATCCCTTGATAAAAAGTCAACTATGGCCTGGACATCCTGAATCATCCCCTCACCGCTTTTGATCTTTTCTTGAATAATGCTTCTCTCGTTAATCTTTGAGATGGTAAACCCTATTAACAGGATTGCTGCCAGCATGAGGAGGGAAATATTGATAATGACCTCTGTCCGTAGACTTATATCCAATTTCTTAAATAGTCCAAAGCCTTTCTTCATCATTAACCTTTAAATTGTAAATACCAGGAGATAATCTCATTCTGAAAGAAAAGTGAAATTACCGCTCCCAGTGACAGGAATGGCCCAAAGGGAATGGCATATTTGAAATCCTTCCCTTTAAGAAGGATGATCACAATTCCTATCACTGAGCCGACAAGTGAGCCAAGGATAATGGTAAGAATCACTGCTTTCCAGCCTAAAAAGGCGCCAATCATAGCCAGTAGTTTTACATCGCCTCCACCCATTCCTTCCCGCTTGAAAAGCCATTGGTAAAGGGTGGCAACAAGAAAGAGGCTTCCTCCTCCCAGTAAAATGCCAAATAATGAGTTTAGAAAGGTGATCGGGAGAAAGAGAAGAGCGGACAACAGTCCAACCCCTATCCCAGGGATACTGATCACATCCGGGATGATCTGGTGATAGAGGTCGATTCCTGTGATAACGATCAATGCAGAGAAAAAAGCGAAGTAAAGAAGATAAGTGAGTGAGGGTCCATATTTCATAAAAAGTAGAAAGGAACTTAAGGCGGTAATGCCTTCCACAAGGGGATATTGAAGGGAGATGGGTTTCCCGCAATGACGGCACTTCCCCCGCAACAAGAAGTAACTTAGGATTGGGATATTGTCATAAAAGGCAATGGGTTTATTGCAATGGGGACAATGGGAACCTGGGGTGATAATCGATTCCTCCTTAGGGAGTCTAATAATACAGACATTCAAAAAACTTCCAACAATTGCACCAAAAAGGATTGAAGCCAAGTTCCACATCGATTGAACCTCTAACTATAAACAATGGATCCTTACAGTCTAATCCCTTTTAAAGTTCATTATTCTTCGTTCATCATTTATTAATAGCATTCCAGGTCCTGGACCATCCATCTCAGATCTTCGACCCTTGGGGATGATTTTTTAACCGAATCGATCCCTTTTGAATAATAGTACTTCGCCTTTTCCTTATCATTCAGCCTGCTCAGATAGATATTCCCGAGTTCTTCATAGGGATTTAGGACATGGGGAGCAAGAGATGACGCCCTTTTCAATTCCGCTATTGCCATTTCATATTGTCCCATCCCCTTGTAGACAAAGGCAAGGCGATAATGGAGTTTAGCATCATTTGGGTTTTTATTGATCAAATATTTAAAGATCTCTTCAGCCTTTGAGTACTCTTTCTGTTTAAGAAATACAAGGGCAAGATTGATTTTTATGTCATCGTTGTTGGGATCAAGTTGCATTGCAATAGTCAGTTCTCTATATGCTTTCTCAAATTGGTCAAGTTTTCCATAAACTATTCCAAGGTTATTTCTTGACTGGTAATCATAGGGAAGTATCTGGATAGCCTTTTCAAGATATTTTACTGCCTCTTCATCCATTCCCAATTCCATATAAACAACTCCCATCATAGCATTTGCAGTATTGCTTTCAGGATATTTTGCAACAGCATCTGACCAAAGTGTAATACTATTTTCCCAAATTTTATTCTGATAAATAGTCATAAGAGAATATCCGAATAGAAGAAGAATAAATAGTGATAATGAAAGAAGTTTAAAAAAATCCTTAGACAATTTTTTAATTCGCAAGGTATAAAATCTATCGAAAATAATTCCTAAAATAAAAGCATAGGAAAAAGATGCGATAAAAACATATCGATCGGCCAAAAGAGTGCTGATTGGGATGATATTCAGATATGGTAATATCGTTATCAGAAAGAAGAAGAATGAAAAAAAGAAGACTTTTGTTTTTTTTAATGACAAAATACAAAAAAAAGATAACAAAAAAGTAGCACAGACAAAAATACCTGTCCTCAGACTGATTATCGGGAAGGAAACAGGAATTGTGTAAGCAGCAGAATAATTTATAGTGGCTACAAGAAGCTTCATATTGTAAATAAAAGCATAAAAACTGATAAGAAGATTGTTTAAAAATGACCCTCCTCGGTATGGTTTTACCCCTCCTGCTTCTATCATCACCTTCATCAAAATGGAAACGAAAATGAGCGAAAGGGTTACAGTCAATGCGAAAAAAAGCCAATGTTTTTTTATAAATTCAAACCATCTTTCCTTTTGTCTTGCAATCTCATAGACAAGAATGACCCCAGGAAAGACAACCGCTGAGGGCTTCGAAAGAATAGCAAGGAGGATAGAAAAAAGTGCCAGACCGAGATATAAAATCTTCTTTCGGTCCAATTCTTCTCTTCCCTTCAGATAGAGGTAGAAAGCGGAAAATAAGAAAAAACCCTGAAGGACTTCTTTCCGTGCTGCAAGCCAGGTAACCGCCTCTACATGGACAGGGTGCCCTGCAAACAACAGTGACCCCAAAAAGGCAACTCTTTGGTGAGAATCAGGAGACAATTTCTCTTGAAGATGAGAGGATAATATTTTTATGGTAAAAAAAACCATCAAACAAGTGAGAAAGTAAAAGAATATGTTAGTTATTCTATATCCTAATGGGTTGAGTTTCCAGAAATGATAATCAATTGCATAACTTAAAACTCTAAGTGGTTGATATGTGGCCTTCTTTTCGTAAGTAAATATTTTTTTAATATTATTCCAATCCAATCTACGAATCTGGGAATTATCATAAATCATTGAATCATCCCAGTTTGTAAACTGATTCCCCAGTGAATTAAAGTAAAGAAGTCCTACAATAATCAAGATTGATAGAATTGAAAAACCCTTTATCACTAATTTACTCCATTTTCATTATCCATAAAAACCCTAAACCAAGTTTCCAAAAAAAGAAGGGTCCAGATTTTAGCTGAATGGTCATATTTCATTGAAATATGTTCCTTCATAAGTTGGTCAATTCCTTCTCTCCTAAAATATCCTCTATTAATTGACCTTTGATCTAATAGAATATCAAAAATATAATTTTTTAGGTTTTTTCTGAACCATTTTGAAATAGGAACTCCAAAACCCATTTTTTTTCGATTTATGATGACATCTGGAAGAAAGTCTTTAAACGCTTCTTTAAGGATGTATTTTGTTTTTCTACCTTTAAGTTTAAATTTCGATGGAATAGCTGCAATAAGTTCCATAAATTTATGGTCAAGAAAAGGAATCCTGGCCTCTAAAGAGTTTGCCATTGATGCAATATCAATTTTTACAAGTAAGTCTTCAGGGAGGTAAGTATTAATGTCGAGATAAAGCAATTTCTCCAATAAATCATCCCCATCTGCTTCTTCGTATTTCTGTATAAGATAATCAATGGGATTTATATTTTCTACATGGTTCAGAAATTCTTTAGTATAAAGAATTTCCTTTTCTTTGTTATTGAATATTTTTATCTGCTCTGCATAATTTTCCCCCTGGTGATATGATAATGTTTCAATGAAATCAGCAATACGATTAAAGGTCATTTTTCTCCAAGGGGAATGGGAAAGAATTCTAAATAATTTTGGTAAGAGATCTCTTCGTAATTTTTCAGGCAAATTAGTAAACCATAAGACATATTTACTTCTTAGATAGCGGTAATAACCAGCAAAATTTTCATCACCAGCATCACCAGTTAGAACTACTTTTACATAATCCTTTGTCATTTTTGAAACATAGTAAGTCGGAATTGCAGATGAATCTGCAAAGGGTTCATTGTAATACCAAACAAGTTTTGGTAAAATCTCTATTGCATTGGGTTTTACAATGAATTCATGATGTTCTGTCTTAAAATGATTTGAAACAATTCTGGAATAATTTATCTCATCAAAATCTTCCTCTTCAAACCCGATTGAGAATGTTTTTACTGGCTTTCCATTTAATTTCGACATTATCCCAACAATTAAACTTGAGTCTATACCTCCACTCAAAAACGCTCCTAATGGGACATCACTAATTAATCTTATCTTAACCGATTCTTCAAGGTTTGTTCGTATCTGCTCTTTAAATTCATCCAAATCAAAACTATTTCTGTAATCTGAATTAAAGCTTAATTTCCAATAACGTTCTATTTTTATATTTTCATTAGAATCGTAAAGAAGGTAATGGGCAGGTGGGAGTTTATTTATATGGTAGAAAATTGTATCTGGCGAAGGTACATATTGATAAGTTAAATAATAATGAAGGGCAGAATCATTTAATTTCCTTTCAACCTTTTGATCTTGAAGTATAGCCTTAATTTCAGAGGCAAAAACTAAGTGACCATTTTTATAATAGTAAACGAGGGGCTTCTTTCCTAACCTATCTCTGGCCAAAAATAACTGTTTTCTTCTGATATCCCAAATTCCAAAGGAAAACATCCCGCGGAGTTTGTGAAGACAATCTATTCCCCATTCTTCATAACCATGAAGAATTACTTCTGTATCAGATTTTGACTTAAAATTGTGCCCTTTTTTTTCAAGGTATAAGCGTAATTCTTGAAAGTTATAAATTTCTCCATTGTAAACAATCCAAATTGTTCCATCTTCATTACTCATGGGTTGGTGCCCCATTTCCGAGAGATCAATAATCGAAAGCCTTCTATGGCCCAATCCTGCTATGAAACCACTTTCATTAAATTTCTCTGGTATAGGTCTTTTAAATTCCAAAATATTATTTTTTTTAAATAAAACTATTCCTTCATCATCCGGTCCCCTGTGTGCCAAAACCTCACACATCTTGCGGATGTTATCGGCTCTCACATTTTGATTAAAATCTACTTCCCCACAAATTCCACACATCAAAAACTTCCTTTTAAAATATTTTGATATAAAGAAATATATTTATTAGCAATTAAATCAATAGAGT
>JBBIRM010000138.1:0-7811 GCA_037441765.1 Deltaproteobacteria bacterium
TTGATATTATTTATAACCTCTTTTTCAGTCTCCAGCCGTTTCTCTTGGGTTACCTCCCTTGCCAGGTCAACTACAGCAACTACTTCTCCCTCTTCATCGTAGATGGGAAAGGTATAGTATTTAAAAATCCCATTTAAATATTTACTATATCTCTCACCAGTAATAGGCCTCTTTGTTCTTAACGTTTCAGAAATATAGCATTTCTCACAAGGTTGATCACCTTGATGGAGACTTTCAAAGCACCTCTTCCCAATCATCTCTTCTGGCTTCAATCCATATCGTTTAAATGCTGACTTATTGGCACGGATGATTCGATAATCTTTGTCTCTCACAGTGATGAGATCTGTTACCGAATCGAAGGTGTTTTCCCACTCTGATTTCGCTTTTGCTATATTCGAAAAGAGTTTTGCATTCTCAATGGCAAGCCCAATCTGGTTCCCTATAATTTCCAGTAGATTTTCTTCTTTGGGACTCATAAGACGTGAAGAACGGGTCGCTAAGTTGATGGCACCTACCGGTTTTTCTTTTGCCAAGAGAGGAATGCTGATTAACGATTGAATCCCCTCCTCTTTAAGAAAGGGTTTTATCTGGGGAGTCGGATATTCATCGATGGTTAGACTAATCGGCCGTTTTAACTCAATAGCTTTCCCACATATTCCTTCACCATATCTTAGAAACTTCACATTCTCAGCGAAACTTTGACTAAACCCCTTGTGATATTTAAATTCAAATTCTTTACCACTTTCTTGTATTAAATAAATACCACCCATCTCAAATCCTGTTAATTCCATTAATCTATCCAATGCAAGGGATAATACTTCGTCTAAATCCAGGGATTGGTTTATCAATTTACTCAAGTCAAAAAGGATCTGGAGATTTTCTGACTTTTTCAAAAGTTCTTCCTCCATCCTTTTTCGACCTGTAATGTTTTTAATAATTCCCTCATAACCGATGATCTCTCCTGAACCATTCTTCCTAATGCTGGCTGTGATCAGGACATCGATGGGGCTTCCATCTTTTCTTTTTAATTTCAATTCAAAATCTTTAATAAACCCTTCCTCTGCAATCTCATCCTGAAACTTTTTTCGTTCTTCTGGATGAAAATAGGTATCTTCTGCTCGAATTTGCATCAATTCTTCTTTGCTCCCATAACCCAACATCTCCACCCCAGCCTGATTAACATCAATAAATTCACCATCAGAGGAGGTCATATAGACCATATCCTTAGAGTTTTCAAAAATCCTTCTAAACTTCTCCTCGCTCTCTCTTAGAGCCTCTTGAGATTGCTTTAAATCTCCAACCATCTGATTGAAAGATTCTGTAAGGGTCCCAACCTCGTCCTCGCTTTTGGGTTCTATAAAAATATTTAAGTTCCCTTTGGATACCTTCCCCATCTCACTGGATAATTTTTTTATTGGAAAAATTAATTTTCTGAAAATATAAAAACTTAAAATGAGCCCTGCTGAAAATGTGATTAAAATCCATTGAACGGCTGTCAATGTAACGCGACTCACCGTTTGAGAAACCTCTTTTGCAGGAACCTGAACAATCACCCTCCAACCTAAATTCCTTACGGATTTAACTACACAATAAAATCTCTCTCCCTCAGCATCTTCAATCTGCTTTAATCCATCTTCTCCTGCTAAGATTTCATCCACCTTAGGAAGGGCCTTAAGTTTTAAGGAATTTAAAACATTCATTGGGTTAGAATGGGCTAATAGTCTTCCTTCTCTGTCTACGACACAAGTGATTCCTTTTGCTCCAATCTGGGACTGAGAAATTAGATTCCATAAATATTGAAGTTTAACCTTACTGCTTAAGACACCCCCAGTTTTCTTTTCCAATCCTCCGAGGGGAACAGCGATGACCATTGAGGGCATAAAATCTTTTGTGAGAAAAAAATCTCCATAATAGAATTGGCCTTTTGAAGCGGTCTGAAACAACTCGCTCTTTAATTGATCTTTAAGGTCAGAGGGTTTGACCAATTCATATGAAACTTTAAGAACCTCCTTCCCTTTTTCATTAAGCATTGTCAATTCATAAAAATAATCTGTCAAGTGGAGAATATTCTCTAAATGGCCCTCTGCATGGGAGAGACCTTTATTTAAAAAATTTTCATCCCCTGAGATAAAAAGGAGGGTTTTTGTGATCTTTTCAAAAAAGTCTTCTATTCTTTCGACAACAAAATTTACCCTTCCCTTCTCTCTCTCGAGTAACGATTTCTTAAGATCTTTATGGAAGATTCGAATAGTGGTAAAAGATGCGATGGCAAGCAGAAGAGTGGCCAAGAAAATAGAAAGGATCGTCCATTTAAGGAATAAACTTCTTTTTATCCTTCGAATCATCGGTTTTCCTCCCCTTTTAAGAATCTGATAAGTTCAGATTGAAGAACCTTCCAACCCTTTCCTGCCTTGATGGCTTTGATCTTTCCAAGATGAATGTATTTAAGGAATGTAGGTTTGGAAATCTTTAGATACTGGATTGCCTCTTCTGTAGTCAGTACCTCATCCTTTTCCATAAAATACATTGAAATACCCCCCATTTTTTTCGTTTTTTCCCAAATTATATGCAAAAGATATGCCATGAATACCAATAGAATCTATTTGTTCATAATTTATTGATATTATTTAAAAATTATTAAATTTTAATAAATTTTGGTTGAAAGTTTCATCTTCGTTTAAATGACATCTTGTCTAATTTTTAGGAATTTTTGTCAATTATTGCCAGGTCTGAACCCCTCAACCTCCCTTCTCCTCAAGTGTTGGGGAGAGGAGATGTTGAGGGGGATAAAATGTTTTGTGGGAGAAAGATATCCAAGGAGAAGAAAAAAATGTTCTTTGGTTAGGCACAACCTCAGAATACGAAAAAGTGATTAGACAAGCCTTAACCAAGGCATTAAACCAAGCAGCAAAGGAATTTGCATCGGATGAATTTTACAAATTCATTAAAAAGTAGAAATGAGTTTTTTTACCTATATGATAATTAAAGATCGGGAGGGTCCTAAATATATTCAATGGTGCTTGGGGGTTTAGGGGTCAGATCGTAGAGAACTTTGTTTACAGAAGGAATTTCATCGATAATTCGTTTCTGAATCTTTTTCAGGAGGTCCCATGGTATTTCAGTAACCTCTGCGCTCATCGCATCCTTGCTTTCCACAGACCGAATGGCAATCATATCTCCAAATGTCCTCCGACCATCAACCCCGGTTACTCCTGTGGCCTGGTCATTCAGAAGGACTGCAAAGGCTTGAAAAGGTTTAAGTGGTCCCAATTCCTCCTCCACAATCTTAACCGCCCTCCGAACAACCGAAATCCTCTCCGGGGTGACCTCACCAATGATTCGTGTGGCAAGCCCTGGTCCTGGAAATGGCATTCTTTCAAAAACTCCCTGGGGTAATCCCAGGGCCTTTGCTACTTCTCTCACCTCATCTTTATAAAGTTCACGAAGAGGCTCGATCACCTTAAACCCATAAGTTTGGGGGTCAATTCCAATCTGTTCGAGGATGTTGTGCTGGGTTTTTACTCCTCTTTGAGTCTCTGAAATATCTGCAGCAATAGTTCCCTGGAGGAGGAAAGTGGCCCCACTCTCCCTGACCGTCTTTCCAAGTACATTATAGAAAGTATTTCGAAAGACCTTTCGTTTCTCTTCTGGATCAGTAATCCCTTTAAAGGCTCTAAAAAATTCCTGTTGGGCCTCAATGAGATGGACAGTCACACCAAATTTTTTAAACGTCTCGATGACAGTCTCAGGTTCTCCTTCCCTCATCACCCCTGTATCGATAAAAACTGTTTTTAACCTCTCTCCAATGGCCCGATGGCCTAAAATGGTGACTACAGAACTATCCACACCTCCTGAAAGGGCGTTGATCGCCTTCTCAGAACCAACCTGTTGCCTTATCTCATTGATTTTTTCTTCTATAAATTTTTGGGGATCCACGTTCTTATCAGAATTGGCCCTTGCCTTACATTTTATATTTCCCAAAGTCTTCTGGCTTCATCCTTTCAATGATGGAAATCAACTCATCTTTTTCATCTAAAAAATTGGAGGCCAAAAGGCCTAATTCCTGGGTTGCCTTTATTACGGATTCCGTAATAAAGATTGGGGATTTCGTTCTGACCGCAAGGGCAATGGCATCTGAGGGACGACTATCTACAATCATTTCCTTTCCCTCTATATCGAGATAGAGTTTGGCATAATAGGTATTTTCCTTTAAATCGTGGATGACCACTCGATTGACCGAGACATGGAAGGTATCTAAAATCTGTTTCATTAAATCGTGAGTCATAGGCCGTAAGGTGACAACATCTTCAAGACCTCGTGATATGGCCTCGGCCTCGAAGACGCCAATCCAGATGGGCAGGGCCTTTTGGCCTGCGAGGTCTACCAGAACGACCACAGGATTAGAGGCCTTTGGGTCCACAACGATTCCCATCACTTTAACCTCTGTTAACTCAGAATCCATGACTCCCTCTCATCTATGGAAATAGCATGATTTGGATTTACTCAATTTTAACCTTTATGAAATGAATGTCAACCCTATGAGAAAAAATCCTGACCAAATCAACTGTGGCGAAAGGTTATAGGGGCTATTTGGACAGAAATATTGAATGGATGATCTTAAAAAATTTATACCCTTAATTCTCTACCTTAAACTCAACTGGTGAGACCAATTCACGCCTAATTTTTCGACGTCGATCGCGGGGAAAGGTGAGTGTTACGGTCGTCCCTTTTCGCAACCTGCTCTCCACTGAAATATCTCCTCCTAACTCTTCTACCACCTTCTTTGAAAAGGTCAATCCCAATCCAACATGGTCTGGCCGAGTGGAGAAGAAGGGGTCGAAGATGTGACTAAGATTCCTTTTGGCAATCCCCTCTCCCCTATCAGAGATCGAAATCCCCACCTCTTCCCCATCCCCAAAGAGGTTAACCTGAATCGCCCTTTGCTTTCTTTTTTCTTTTCGGTGGGGGATGGCATCGATGCTGTTCTGAAAAATATGGAGTAGGACTTTGGATATTAAATCCTTATCTGTATAGAAATCCCCTTCCCCTTCTAATGACTCTGTTTCTAAGTTAAAAGAGATACCCTTTTCATGGATCACCTCAGATAAAGTTTGAAGGGTTGAGGTCACTATCTCTTGAAGCCTCTCTTTTTGATAAACAGGCCTCGGCACCAGAACATATTCCTCCACGCGTTGAACGGTTTTCTCCAGTCTTTTCGCATCTTTCAGGATTTGATTAACGTAGGATTTCCCTTTCCGAGAAATGGGAGGTATTTTCATAAGGCGTTGGGCATATCCACCAATGGAGGCAATGGGATTACGTATCTGATGTGCAATCTCCTCAACCATCAAACCAAGGCTTGCCCAATGATTCATTTCTAACCTCTCCCTCTCAAGCCTCTTTAAACGCTGGATCTCTTGTAAGGAGAAGACCATGTAGGTATTCCCTTCCTCTTTAAATGATGCTGTAGAGAGATGGATAAAGATTTTTCTACCATCCTTTTGTCTCAGAAGGGCTTCCCCCTCGAATCCATTTTTATAAAGGGAAAGATAGATGATATTGGGAAGGAAATAGGTCAGATCTTCCTCGAGAAAGAGAATCCTTACTCTCTGCCCTTCCAGTTCATCTCTGGTATAACCGAATAATCGTTCTGTATGATGATTTGTATAAATAATCTTTGAATGAATATCTGTGATGATGAATCCCTCCTGAATAAAGTCAAGAATATGATGGGTGTCTTTCAAAATGTTAATCATCGGTATCTCCCCTTCCACCCATTTTCTACGAAAAGAGGAAAATTCATTAAACTGGATCAAGAAGGGATCAAAAAATAGTAAGTCAATTCTATTCCATCAATTAAAAAAGTCAAGCCTTCTGGATTACACAGGCTTTGAGATTTCTGAAAAAGTATTTAAAATGTAACACGTTAGTTGTTTGAAAATCTTTTTAAAATCCTTCCCAACCTCCCTTTGCTAAGAGACTGTGTTGTAATTCTACATAAGAAATGAAAACAATTGCGGCAAGAGACAAGCCCTTGCCCTACATTTGAGATTCGTTTAATTTCTCGTAGGGCAAGCCCTTGTGGCTTGCCAAACCCTCATCAATACGTCACTTATTTTATGCTCCCATTAATAGATCCTCAGTGCCCGCATTCGAAGGGTTTGGAACCCTACCTCCCCAGTCTTTCAAGTACTTTTTTAGAACTCTCATTTTGATCTCTTGACAAAATGATGGAATATCGTTAAGAAATGAAAAATTTCATATATGAGGAATCTCCATTGGGATTGAAAGAACGCCTCTTCCCAAAAGAGGTTAATTTCTACAAAATGCTCTCTAACCAAGCCTTAAAGACTCTTGAAGGGATCGAGGCACTCGGTCATTTTGTTGAAAATCAGACAAAGGAAAATGCAAAACGTGTCAAGGACATTGAACATGAGGCAGATGAACTCCGAAGGATTCTGGTGGAGGAACTACACAGGACCTTTGTCACCCCTATGGATCGGGAGGACATATTCGCCCTCTCCAGGGCAATCGACGATATTGTCGACTATGCCAATACTACTGTAGATGAAATGGAGATTTACCAGGTGGCTTCAGATGAACATATCAGGGAGATGGTAGAGATTTTGAAAAAAGCGGCTCGTGAAATCTCCGATGCGGTCAAGATATTAGAAACCTACCCTCATATTGCCATGGAGCATTCCATTAAGGCCAAATCCTATGAGAATGCAATGGAGAAAGCCTATCACTCTGCGCTTGCCAATCTCTTCAAAAAGACCGATACCGTATATATGTTGAAGATGAGGGAGATATATCGTCATCTCAGTAATGCTGCAGATCGGACCGATGAAGCAGCCAATATCATCTGTAGTATTGTGATGAAGGCCACCTGATGAGGCTCTGAATGAAACTTAAGACAGAGGTACTCATTGTTGGTGGAGGGGCAACCGGTGTAGGGATCGCCAGAGATTTATCACTGAGAGGAATCCCGTGCATCCTCATTGAAAAGGGAGACCTGGCCTCTGGTGCCTCAGGACGTAACCATGGCCTTCTACATAGTGGTGCAAGATATGCAGTCACGGATCCCCAGGGAGCAATAGAATGTATTTCTGAAAATCGAATCCTGAGAAGAATTGCCCCCCATTGTATAGAAGAAACGGGTGGCCTCTTTGTCTCCTTGCCTGAAGATGACCTTGGTTTCCGCGATCAATTTCTCCAATCCTGTGAAAAGGCAAAAATCCCAACCCGCCTTTTATCCAGGGATAAGGCACTAACCATTGAGCCAGAACTAAACCCTGAACTTATCAGTGCGATCGAGGTTCCTGACGGAGCAGTCCACTCTTTTAATTTAGTTGTTGAAAACGCTATGGATGCGGAGAAGATGGGGGCTAATCTTTTGCTCCATACAGAAGTCACTTCTCTCATTTTCAATGAAAATAAAGTAATAGAGGCTAAAGCAAAAAATTTGATCAGCGGAGAAGAATACCTGATTGAAATTTCCTTCTTAATCAACGCAACAGGCGCATGGGCAAATCAATTCCTCAGGCTTGCAGGTCTAAAGATCGAGATGGCCCTTTCAAAAGGATCTATGCTGGTTACAAATCAGAGACTCAACCAAATGGTGATCAATCGCTGCAGGCCACCCTCAGATGGTGATATTATTGTTCCTAACGAAACTGTTTCCATATTAGGCACAACCTCAATTCGTTCTGGCGAGGTAGTAAATTTTAAGGTGACACCACAAGAGGTCTCCCTCGTGATCCAGGAAACATCGAGGCTAATCCCTTCCATTCAGGGAGTTAGATTGATTC
>JBBIRM010000139.1:0-7652 GCA_037441765.1 Deltaproteobacteria bacterium
TTTATTGTTCATACTAAAAAATTTTTTCCCACCCCTAATTATGACACAGTCTCTTCAAAGGGGAAAAGGATTAATCTTATCTCTTTATTAAAAATGATGAATTCCTTTACCCCTTCGCCTTCCTTAAATCCTATCAAAACCTTCGCCTCTCTTAAAAACAAACTTGTTTTCCCCTAATTTTTAACCAACCGAAATTGAATCCCTCCGATTTACGGAATTCCTGTTCTCCAATAAAAAAAATTGACAAAGAAAACAGATTTTCATAAAGTTAAAATATAATCCTTTCAAAGAGTAGAGGGAAATTTATGGAAATCGAAAGGTTCTTAGAGTGGGCAAGGCAATCGGGTAAAAAGAAGGCAAAGAAGGGTGAGTTGGAAAGGCTTAAAAAATATTTTGAGAGGTTTTATCTTTTAAATCGAAGTTATTTAGATAAGGAGACATTTGAAAATGCCCAGGGCTCCCTTTCATCCATGGCGGAGGTAATGGCGAACACCCTTCAATATTTAAGAGGCGAGATCACAAGATTGAGAAATAAGAGGATGAAACTTCCCTTCGAAAATGTAGCCCTTGGCGAGATGCAGAAGGTCCAGAAAAGGAACGAGATGTTGGTTAAAGAATTATTAGAGGGTTTTAAAATAAGAGTCTGAGAAGGACCTGTTTAAGGTGGTCAATATTTTCCTTTCTCTCTATCTTCTCTCCAAAAAAATCCTGGACATAGAAAACATCGACGATATGGTTGCCTAAGGTGGATACCCTCGCAAAGTGGATATCGCATCCGTGGTCGGTCAGTGTCTGCGTGATCTCATGAAGGATCCCCAACCGATCCTCTCCTGTGACCTCAATGATGGTATAAAAATCGGAATCCTGATTATTGATCCTAACTTCTGCGGGCACCTTCGGGACCACCTTGAGCCTCTTTCTGTTTGGTTCCTCTCGGGAGAGTAGATTTTTCAAAAGCCTGGGCTCGATTAAGACCTCTTTTAAATCTTTTTTAAATTTCTCAAGACGTCGTTCTAACTCTTGGGTGACACCCTCGACCCAAAATGTATCGATGGCTATCCCATTTTCCCAGGTATGAATTTGTGCTTCGAGAATATTAAGACGGCTTAAATAGAGAGCACCTGTGATTATTGAAAAGAGCCCGTAACGGTCTTTGGTGCAAACGGTGAGTTTTGCATGCCTTTCATTTTCGATCGCCCATTCTACAAGAAGAAATTCTTTTTCAATCCCCTGGGCCATCTCAATATGATGTGCGATCTCTTCTGCGGTGTAACAAGAAAGATACCGATCCGGGAGGTTTTCTTTAAATTCACTCATCACTTCTTGCGATAGGAATCCTTGAAGTTTTTTTATCATCTCATCTCTTTTCAAAAAAGTGACAGGGATGGCTTCTTTTTCAAAGTAATGTGATGTTTTTAGAAATAGTTCCATAAGGAGGGTATTTTTCCAGGAGGTCAAGGTTTCTGGTCCCACTGCTTTCATATCTGCAAAGGTTAAAAGGTAGAGCATCTTCAATCGATCAAGGCTTTTCACTTCCTGTGCAAATCGAAAGATGGCCTTCTCGTCATGAAGATCTCTTCGAAAGGCGGTTTCAACCATAAAAAGATGGTGACGGATTAAAAATTGCATACACTCTTTCTGTTCGGGTGAAAGCCCCATCCGGTCAGCAATCTTTCCTGCTATTTCTGCACCTACCAGGGAATGGTCTCCATCTCTTCCCTTACCTATATCATGGAGCAAAGCCGATAATAAAAGGACCTCGGGTCTTCCTACCTCTTTGAAAAGAGAACTCAGGAGGGGGTAATCTTTTTTGTAAAGGCCACTTTTTAACTTTCTAAGTTCTCCAACTGTAAAGATGGAATGAATGTCGATGGGATGGATATGGTAAAGGTCATAATGAACCCTTCCCTCGATTTCTGAAAACTCAGGGATGTAGCGTGAAAGAAGTCCTATCTCATGCATCTTTTTTAGAATGGTGTCTACCTCCTCTCCATTCCTCAGAATGGAAAGGAAAGTTTTGTTGACCACCGCCGACGCCCTGAATCGGTCATCCACGAAGGGGAGGGCTTCCAGAACTGCTTCTTCCGTTCGAAAATCCATCTTTATTTGATAATCCTGACAATATTTAAAGAGGATCATGAGTTGAGAAGGGTCTCTTTTGAATGCCATAGGGTCGAGAAGGTGAACCTCTCCTCTGGTGATGTAAAAATATTGATCGATCCTTTTTCTTTGAAAGATAAGGAAATTCTTTTTAAAAGGGGAAGGTTCGGATAGGATTCTTTCGATGATATTTGAAACGAAGTTTAAAATCCTTTGGGTTGAAAGATGATACTCTCGCATCATCTCTTCAATCCCCTCTCTTCCGTGGGGGAAACCGAGAATAGGCGCAACCCTCTCCTGTAATTCAAAGGTCAAATCATCCTGTCTCCTACCACTGAAAAGGTGCAATTGATTCCTGACGGCCCATAAGAATTGAACGCTTTGATCAAGAACCCTTCCGTGGTCCGAAGAGAGGATGGAATCCCAACGATCCGTCTTATATTTAGCCTTGATCACCCATCGGGCTATCTGGAAGTCTCTCAATCCTCCTGCCCCTTCCTTAACATTGGGTTCTAAGATGTAGGCAGGGTCTTCATATTTTTGGTGACGGAGATAAATCTCCTTTGCCAGATCCTCTACAAACCTGCGAACCTTTCGATGGAGGACTTTTCTTAAAAAAAGGTCATATAATTCTCTAAAGAATTTAAATTGACCATCAAGGTAACGGCCGTCGATCAATCCAGTCTTGACATAGAGATCCAATTTGGACATCTGAATGCACTCATGGATTGATCTTGCACTACAGGTGACTTCAAGTCCCATATCCCAAAGAGGGTATAGGATTTTTTCCAGTAAAGGGGAGAGTTTTTCTCTCTGTGAAGAAGGGCAGAGAATGAGGAGGTCAATATCCGAATGGGGTGCCAATTCCGACCTTCCATAGCCTCCTACTGCAATAAGACAGACAGAGGAAGGTGGAACTTGAAATTGTGCCTTCTGAAAAGCACTTCTTACAAGGCCATCCACCCTATCAGAATGTTGGCGAATGAATTCTTTGGGGTAAGAGTAAGTGGATATGGTTTGGGCAAACTGGGTTTTGATAAACTTCAAATTGTTTGGGTTAATGTTGGGTTCAATTGAATCAATCAAGGAACCCCTCGCCAATTATTAGGGTTACTTTATAGGGCATCCTTTCCACGTTCTCCTGTTCGGATTCGAATCGCCTCTTCGATTGGTATGAGAAATATTTTCCCGTCCCCGATCTTTCCTGTCCTGGCTACCCGCTGAATCGTCTCGATGACTTGAAGAACCCATTCATCTTGAACGATGATTTCAATTTTTATTTTTGGTAAAAAATCGATGGTATATTCTGCCCCCCTGTAGATTTCGGTGTGGCCTTTCTGTCTACCGAAGCCCTTAACCTCTGTGACCATCATCCCCTGGATGCCGATTTTAGTCAGAGCGGTCTTCACCTCATCCAACTTAAATGGCTTGATAATCGCCTCGATCTTTTTCATCTCGCCTCCGTTTTTAATGGGATTTGGTTTTAGGGATTGGGGATTAGCCAACCCCTAATCCCTAATCCCTAATCCCTAATCCCTAATCCCTAATCTCTAACCCCTGTATTAAAAAGAATATCCACTTTCTCCATGCTGGCTGATGTCTAAACCACTGACCTCATGTTCTTCGCTAACTCTTAGACCCATTGTCCGATCGAGGACTTTCAATATGATCAGTGTGACCACAAAAGAGTAAATCCATGCGGAGAGCACGCTCAAGGCCTGGACTCCAAAAAGAGAAGGGTTTCCAAAGAGTAGGCCATCACTTCCTCCAGGGTTGATGGCCTTTGATGCAAACAGACCGGTTGCCAGTGCCCCCCATGTTCCACCTACTCCGTGAACCCCCACCACATCAAGGGAATCGAAATCTGTTTTTGATATTAACGGCAAAGAAGCAAACCAATCCTGCGATAAATCCAATGATCAGGGCTGAGATGGGTCCTACAAATCCAGAGGCAGGGGTGATGGCCACCAATCCCGCAACTGCACCAGAGGCAGCCCCGAGGACTGTGGGATTACCCCTGTAGGCCCATTCCGCTATCATCCATGAAATTGCAGCCGAGGCCGTTGAGATGTGAGTGACTACAAAGGCATTTACTGCAAGAGAGCCTGAGGCAACCGCACTTCCACCATTGAAGCCAAACCACCCAAACCATAGAAGTGCAGCCCCTAAAAGGGTCATGGTCAGATTGTGAGGGGGCATGGGTTCATCTCCATAGCCTTTTCTCTTTCCAACCATTAAGGTAGCAGCCAATGCTGCAATCCCGGAACTGATATGAACGACCAGCCCGCCTGCAAAGTCAAGGGCTCCGAGATTTCTAATCCATCCTCCTACTGCCCAGACCCAGTGGGCAAGAGGGTCATAGACAAAGGTTGCCCAGAGGATAAGAAAGACGAGATAAGTTTTGAATTTAAATCTTGTGTGTTTTAGTATTCTTCACTGCTCCTTTCAATCTCTCAGCAAATGCACCGGTAATGAGTGCAGGTGTGATTACAGCGAACATCATCTGAAAGATCATAAAGGCCTGGTGTGGAATGGTGGTTGAATAATCTGGAAATGGGTCAAGGCCAACCCCTCTCAGCCCAACCCAGTCAAGGCTCCCAATGATCCCTCCGATATCGGGTCCAAATGCAAGGCTGTATCCATAAAGAACCCACTGGATGGTAATCACACCAAGGGCAATAAAACTCTGCATGATCGTCCCAAGAACGTTTTTGGCCCTTACCATCCCTCCATAAAAGAGAGCAAGACCAGGGGTCATCAACATCACCAGAGCAGAAGAGATCAGTATCCATGCAGTATCTCCTGTGTCGATTTTCATTTCTTTTCTCCTTAAAACCTAAACCTATTCAGACTTAAAAAAATTTTTTAAGAACTCCATCGCCCTTCTCGTATATCCCTCAATATTTATACCGGTTTTAATTAAGATTTCAGTTTTTAAAGCCTGGGGATTTTTTTCATCAACGAATTCTTCTTCATAAGCCTCCACCCACTTGTTGATCATCTCCCCTGTCACTTCGAGATGAAACTGAAGACCATAAACTTTTCCCCCGTATCTAAAGGCCTGATGAGGGACCGAAGAAGAGGTGGCAATCAGCTTTGCCCCTTGAGGGATCTCAAATGTATCTCCATGCCATTGAAATACAGAGAAGGTTTTAGGGAAGGATGAAAAGAGAGGGTCCAGGCAACCTATCCTGGTTAACGAAACATCATACCATCCTATCTCCTTGGCAGGTGAATTAAAGACCCTTGCCCCAAGAGCCTTTGCAATCAGCTGTGCCCCCAGACATATCCCCAACAATGCTTTTCCGCTCTTAAACGCCTTTTTGATAAAAAGATCTTCTTCTCTGAGGAAGGGATATTTCTCCTCCTCATAGACATTCATGGGGCCTCCCAGGATGACGATATGGGTGAATTCATCACATTTTGGGAGACGAGGGCCTTTTTCGAGGTTCAAAATCTGAAATGGGATTACTTCCTTTTTAAGAAAAGATTCAATCAAGCCCGGTCCCTCAATCTCAATATGTTTTATAATGAGAACATTCATATAAAAAATAAAAAGCAATCCTTATGCCAGGAAGTGAAAGGATGCTCCCGATTAATTTTTTTCATAAATTATCAAGATGTTGGCCATGGATTTTGCAGAAAGAAGAAAGGTTGGAGAAAAAACAACCACTGACAGATTTTCGGCATATTGATAAAAAACGAACAGACTATGAGTATCCTTCTCTTAAAATTTAATGATAAGACTTTCTATTGATTTATTTTAATTGACCGCTTATGATTTTGGTTAAATGGATAATTACATGCTGAATGAATATAATAAGATAGAATGGAGGAGATTTTTGGAGAAACAATATATGAGTAAGAATAAAATCACACGTCGCAGGTTTCTAAGAGGGATCACCACAGGAATGGTTTTAGGTATTTTTGGAAGACCCTCTATTTCATTCGGGAAGGAACAGTATGATCTCGTTGTAATATCGGGTGATCCTGTTGGTGCTACGAAAAAGGCATTGGAAGCGATGGGGGGGATTTCTCGATTTGTCAAGAAGGGGCAGAAGGTAATCCTGAAACCAAACATGTCTTTTGCAAGGGCTCCCGAACAAAGCGCTACCACACATCCACTGGTGGTTGCTACAGTGGCTCAAGCCTGTATTGAAGCAGGGGCCCAGCAGGTCTTAGTTTTAGACCATACTCTACATCGGGCAGAACTCTGCCTCGAGAGAACAGGAATTGAGGAGGCCTGCAGAAATATTCCAGGTGTCCATGTTCTTGCGATCCAGGAGAGAAAATTTTATCGTGAGATCAGAATTCCTCGGGGAAAGGTTTTAGAACGAGTAGAAGTTATAAGAGAGATCTTAGATACTCCTGTATTCATCAATCTCCCTGTAGCCAAATCCCACTCTCTTACTGGAGTAAGCATGGGGATCAAAGGGCTGATGGGTCTCATCTGGGACCGTGAGAGTTTTCACTCTCGCTTCAATATCAACCAAGCCCTCGCAGACTTAGCCACGGTGATCAAACCTCAACTCACGATATTAGATGCAACAAGGGCCTTAACTCCGGGGGGACCTGGGGAGGTGAAGAAGCCCAATCTTATCATTGCAGGGATTGATCCGGTCGCAGTGGATTCCTATGGGGTAAGCATTGTTCCATGGTACGGGCAGAATTTCAAAGGAAGGCAAGTAGAGCACCTACTTGCTGCTCATCAGCGAGGTCTGGGTCAGATTGACATTGAACAACTCAAAATCTTTAAGGAGAAGGTATGAGGACTCTCATTCAGGCCCTCTCCCTTCTTCTTTTTTCCGTCCTATTTGTTTTTGCTACATATCGACTTCCAGATTGGCTCCCTGCGGATATTTATTTACGTCTCGACCCCCTTCTTGGAATAAATGCAATTTTCGCTGCAAGGGAGATTATTCCTCGGGCTCTTTTTGGTCTCGTTACCATTGGGGCGACACTCTTTATAGGAAGATTTTTCTGTGGCTATGTTTGCCCAATGGGCGTCTCACTCGATTTTTTAGACTATCTCTTTTTTCGAAATAAAAAACGCCTAAGTCTTAAGGCGGAGGGCCGTTTTCGGAAAGTAAAATTTTTTCTTCTAATCATTTTTTTAACCGCTGCGCTTACTGGCCTCTCTCTGGCCTTTCTCATGGACCCAATGGCTCTTCTAACACGCTTCTATACTTACTTCCTCTATCCACTTGCAACGACTATTATAAATCTTTTTTTAGACTTACTCCGCCCACTTTTTCAAGCCATTGGATGGATAAGGCTATCACATCTTCATTACTTCCAGTCGGTCTTTTATATGACGACCATTATCCTTCTGATTTTTGGCGGAATCGCCCTCCTTAATATTTTTGCAAAGAGGTTTTGGTGTCGGTATCTATGCCCATTGGGGGCATTGCTAAGTTTAATCTCACCCCTTGGTCTTTTCAAAAGAAGAGTAAGTGAAGAGTGTAATCGATGCTTGAAATGTTTGAGGATGTGCCCAATGGGTGCAATTGCAGAAGATCCTACAAAGACATATATATCGGAGTGCATTCAGT
>JBBIRM010000140.1:0-7601 GCA_037441765.1 Deltaproteobacteria bacterium
TTAATGCTCCCATTAATAACTTCTTGGTGCCCGCATTCGAAGGGTTTGGAACCCTACCTCACCAGTCTTTCTATGACTTTTTCAGAACTATCAAAAAAATGCTTGACAAACCAAAAAATATGTTTATACTGTAGTCAAGTTTATTTTATTAAACTTAATTCTTTGTAAACTTTCTTACAGATTATTAAACATTTTTCTTTCTATAATGTGGCACAGGATATTAAACTAATTTTTTTCTATAGTATGCTTACCAAATTATGAAGATAGGGGAGCGAATTCGTAATCTGAGGCAGTCCAGTAACCTCACCCAGGAGGAATTGGCGGAGCGGGCTAATCTGACCAAGGGGTTTATCTCACAGGTCGAAAGGGACCTTACCTCCATCTCTCTGGACAGTTTAGTCCAGATCCTGGATGCCCTGGACGAGAACATCTCGGACTTTTTCCGTGAGGCTTCCCAGGAGAAGATAGTTTTTCGAGAAGGGGATAGGGTAGCCCTCGAGAAGGAGAAGGTTGAGAAGTTTGAACTTTTGGTTCCTGGTTCAACCAATAGGCGATTGGAACCTGTTCTGCTCACCCTTAAAAAGGGGCAGGCTACCCCCAAAGAGAAGCCCCATGAGGGAGAAGAGTTTGGCCTTGTGCTGAGGGGAAGGGTGACCCTTCGATTCGGGAGAGAGAGCCTGAAACTGAAAAAAGGGGAATGCTTTTACCTTTCTGCGGACAAGGAGCATTGGCTTCATAATAGCGTCTCGAAGGAGGCAGTGGTCCTATGGATCAGCTCTCCTCCTTCCTTTTAAGAGGATTGGACTCATGATAGCCCAGGGTTGAAATGTATCACAGGTTCAAACCCTTAAAAGAGAAAAGAAAATATGAAGGAGAAGTGCCGTGATCTTTAAAACCCCAACCCAATATTTTTTAGTCTCTGGAGCCTCAGAAGGTTATACGCCCCTGAATGCCTTCGACGGGGCCCTCCTTCAAGCGGGCATTGGGAACACTAATATCATTAAGATGTCAAGCATCGTCCCTCCCCGCTGTCGGATGATCGCTCCTATTGCCTTACCCCCGGGCGCCCTCGTCCCAGCCGCTTATGCAGCATTGACAAGCGATGTTCCAGGGGAGATCATTTCGGCAGGGGTCGCCATTGCGCTTCCGAAGGATAAAAATCACAATGGCCTGATTATGGAATATTCAGCCCGAGGAAAGCGGAGCCAAATCGAAGAAAAAGTACGCCATATGGCGATCGAGGGTATGAAGCTTCGGGGGTGGGAGATCAAAGACCTGAAGTCCATTGCAATCGAATATAAGGTTAAGAAGATTGGGGCAGCCTTGGCTGCAGTAGTTCTCTGGGGATGAAGGCAAGGTGGCCTGAAATCTTCTTGTCGAAAGAGAAACAGAATATTAGTCCCTCAATTTAAAAACAAACCCTAATTTCAACCCATGAAACTTCCTTTTATAGAGACCTACTATCTTTCAGCGAAGGCTTCCTTTGAAGAGGCAAAGGTTGTCATCCTCGGTTGTCCTTACGATGGTTCTGCCACTTTTCGTCCAGGAGCACGCTTTGGTCCCTCCTCGATTAGAAAGGCATCCTGGGGCGTGGAAACTTACAGCCCCTATTTCCATAAAGATCTCGAATCCTTTTCAATTCACGATATGGGAGATCTGGAGTTGCCCCTGGGAGAAAAAAGGCTCTCCTTCGATTTGATCCAGAAGGCCCTCCGAAAGGTTCTCTCTACAAAAAAATTTCCTGTCCTTTTAGGAGGAGACCATCTTATTACCCTTCCTGCACTTGAAGAGATGATAAAAGTGTATCCTGATCTTCATCTTCTTCAACTTGATGCCCATGCAGATCTGAGGGAGGAATATCTTGGCGAAAGACTCTCGCACAGCACCGTGATGAGAAGGATTTTAGAACATCTGAAAAGAGGAAGGTTATTCCAGATAGGGATTCGTTCAGGGACAGAGGAAGAACTGAAATTGGCAAGGAAAATGAAATCACTTGTTCCTCTGGAGTTAGTCTCTCTCCGTTCTTTGGTAAGAAGGCTAAAAGAAAAACCTGTCTACCTTAGCCTCGATCTCGACCTCTTTGATCCGAGCCTTCTTCCAGGGGTTGGTACCCCAGAACCGGGTGGAATTACCTTTCAGCAGTTTATTCCAATGATTAAAGAAATTTCAAAACTCTCTCTCATTGGATTCGATATTGTTGAACTTACACCGGATTACGATCCCACTCAAGTCTCTTCCATTACGACTTCAGTCATATTGAGGGAGATGATACTGGCTTTCTGTTCAAAATTGGTCTAAGGGAGGGATAAGGGGGAATATGGTTGAAAGAAGGGTATGGAATGAGAAAATGGAGACTCTGAGCAGGGAAGAGGTTGAAAGGGTCAGACTTAGAAGATTAAAGAAACAATTAAAATACTGCTATACCCATTCAGAATTTTATAAACGAAAATTCGAAGAAGCAGGTTTTCAGCCTGGGGATATTAAGACATGGGAAGATTTTAGAAGGATTCCTCCCCTGATGGACAAGGAAGAAGAGAGACAGAGTCAAAAAGAATCGCTCGAACGTTTCGGTCATCCTTTTGGAATGCATCTATGTTGTCCACCAGAAAAGATCCTGATTGCAAAGACCACAGGTGGCACCACAGGCATACCAACCTTTAGTTACTCTTTTACCTCCCACGACTTTAACCGATGGAATGAAGGGACAGCACGTGTCTTCTGGCTTGCAGGGATACGGCCGGGAGACAAAGTACTTTTTTGTTTTCCCCTGAGCGGAGGATGGGCAGGGAGTATTGTAAAAACTCCACTTCAATATATGGGAATATTCTGTCTGGACCTTGGCGCTGAAACACCCGTGGAAAAGATTGTGGAATATATCAGCCTTCTTAGGCCCAATGTACTTATGTCAACCCCCTCTTTTGCAGAATCCCTGATCGAAACCTACGAAAAAATCACACAAAAGCCCATCTCAGAACTTGGGATTAAGAAACTACTTCTAACTGGAGAGCCAGGCGTTGGTATTCCTTCTGTTAGGAAAAGAATGGAAGAGGCATTTGGTGGGAAATGGAACGACTACCTGATGATCAATAGTGAAGGTTTTTCAAGTTCATGCCCTGCAGAGGAGTATCAAGGGCTTCATGAGGTTGCGCTTGACCTAAGTATCTGGGCAGAGGATCTGATCGATATCGATACCAAGAGGCCGATTGACATAAGGGATGGCGTGATTGGAGAGGGTTTAATCACTTCTCTAAATCGCGAAGGATTACCTCTGATCAAATATCGGTTGGGAGATGTGATTCAAATTTTTACCTCTCCTTGCGAATGTGGCTATCCAGGTCCGGGTTATCGGATTAAGCACCTTGGGCGGCTGAACGATAGGCTATTTGTGGAAGGAATCAGTATCTTTCCAATTGCGATCAGGGATGTGATCACATCTTTTATCCCGAGGGTGACAGGAGCCATGAGGATAGTCCTGACCGAACCTCCACCAAATGTCACTCCTCCTCTAAAGATAAAATTAGAGCGTGGTCGAGATGTGGAGGAAAATCAATTGTCAGATTTAGCCAGGGAGATCGAGGAACGAATGTTTATGCTTTATCAGGTTCGCTCAAAGATTGAGTTTGTCCCCCCAGAGGCATTGGGGAGGGTGACCAAGAAAACTCCGCTTTTTGAAGAGAGGTATAAATGAATGGGAGATCAGGGGGTCCAGGGGTTAGGGACAGGACGTTTGTATTCTTTTTTAGAGGCGATGAGATCGAGGTGTAAGGTGGCAAGATCTTCAAGGTAAGGGTCCTCTAACTCCATTTCTCTCAGGTCAATTGTCTTTATATATTGCCTGCACTTATCGCAGGTATCAATCCGATATGATTCCTCACCCTCTCCAAAAAAATATTGGAGGAAAGGTTGGTCTCTGTTCCCACAAAAAGGGCAAAATAATCGGTCAATCCTCCACTCATATCCACAATAAGAGCAGAGGAGATATCGCTTGCCTCCTTCCCCCTTCAACAGGGACAAATAGGGGAGGGATCCGCATATTGGACAGCAACCTTTAAGCCAGGTTTCAGGATCAACCTCATTGTGAATTTGTTCAACAATTGCTTTTAGAGAAGGTTTTATGGAGTTCTGGATTAAGAATAGGAAGACTTTCCTATCGAGTCCGAATTGATCAGCAACCTTTTCCCAGTCTATCTCTCCAGTCAATACTTTCTTTAGATCCACTCCTTTTTGAAGGATGGTCTTCTCGATCTTTCTAACCTTTTTGGCTAAGGTTGGGTTTGCTTCTTTTCCAATCTCACAAAGGGAGTTAAATAGGCAGAGGGATGAATCCTGGTCAATGGGAAAATCCTTTTTCTCAAGGAGGGGGAATCCCTCCTTAAATAGAAAGGCTTTCCATTCTTTTTTCAGCTGGAATTTTTCGAGTTTTAGGGATGGTTTTATTTTTTCCTGTGTTTTTTTAACCTTCAGGTAAAAATCAAGAATCTCTTTATAGCCAGGTTTTTTCTTTTTAAGGTGTTGAATTCTTTTTTTCAGGTCTTTCAATTTATCCCTCAAAAAATATGCGGGGAAGGTAACCGAGCGAATATAATTATTATTTTACATAATTTGTTTAAATTTGTTTCAGTTATGTCTTTTGAAAAAGATGGGCTTGTTTCAGAGATTTCTGAAACAAGCCCTGAAAATACTCATCTTTTTATGAAGGCCTTACCCAATCCATTGGAATTCTCTTAAAGGTTTGATGATTCGTTTGAGGGCAAACTTTCTTGTGATGCCAATTGTATTCTCGGCCACAGCGTATTTATGATACTTCTTTGGATCATCCACAAGAAGGTAGATGGCCCTGACATCCTCGGGGTTAGCCAGCATTGCATCTTTAAACTTATTTTTGACTTCTGCCAGCCTCTTATTTGCCATATCGAGCATGGCTTTTCTTTCCCCGAAGTTCATGGCCCCGGTCGGGCAGGTCTTCACACAAGCAGGAAGCATCCCCTCTTTGATCCGATCTATGCACATGGTGCATTTAGCCATAACCCCTGTCTTTTCGTTCCATCGGGGAATATTATAAGGGCAGGCTTCGCGAATCTCCTTGAAGTCCTCTTGTTTTATTTTGACTTTAGGATTGAAAATTACTGCCCCGGTCTTCTCATCATGAATGATCGCACCCTTGACCTTACCGTCTGCAATCTCTTTACAGGGAGGGGTGAGACAGTGTCTACACTGATCAGGAAAGAAATACCATTTAGGTTCTCCGCCTGGTACCTCAACTTCACTAAACCTCACAAGTTTAAATGTTGATGTTGAAAGGTCAACAGGATTTTGATGGTTCCCACGTTGAAAGGTTTTTGTCCCTGGATTTTTATTCCACTGTTTGCAAGCGATCTGACATCCCCTGCATGCAGTACATTTGGTTGTATCGATAAAAAAGGATTTATCTGCCATCGTTGTCACCTCCTTTAACTCTTAGCAGTCTTTTTGGCTGGCGAAGAAGCCATTTTTCTTACATTAGCCATAAATGCCTTGGACTCAGGAATCATCGTGTTGGGATCTCCAATAGTTGGAGTCAGAAGATTGGCACTATCTCCTCCATCTTTGGGATGAAGCCAACCAAAATGCCATGGGAGTCCTATTTGATGAATGGTCTGGCCAGCAATATTGAAAGGTTTTAAACGAGAGGTGACAATTGCCACAGCCTCTAATTTGCCTCTCTGAGTTTCTACTATTACCCGATCACCGTTTTTAATCCCTCTCAATTTGGCAAGTTCTAAACTTATCTCACAAAATACCTGAGGTTCGGCTTCGATGAGCCAGGGTAGCCATCTGGTTAAGACCCCTGTCTGCCAGTGTTCCGTTACCCTGTAAGTGGTACAAACAAAAGGATATTTTGGATCACAGGTTGCAAAGGTATCAGGGCCTCCTTCAAAAATCTTGATGACAGGGTTAATTCTCTGGCTCGACATCAGATTCTTCTCAATAGGACATTCGAGAGGTTCGTAGTGTTCGGGAAAAGGTCCGTCTGCAAGCCCTGGCCCAAAGATGGAAGCCACTCCATCAGGTTTCATGATAAATGGGTATGCTCCATTTGTCCCCATGGGAGGAACTGCATTATCAGGTACATCCCCAATCCATTTCTTCTGGGCAGGATCCCACCTAAGAAGAGGCCGTTTGGGATCTCGAGGATTTCCTTCGAGATCTACAGAAGCTCGATTATAGATAACCCTCCGGTTGAGCGGCCAACACCAAGACCACTCAGGATAAAGCCCTAAGCCTGTTGGGTCGCTCTTCCCTCGACGGGCTGCCATATTGCCAGCCTCAGTATAACTGGCTGAATAGAGCCAATTCCCACAAGAAGTGGTTCCATCATCCTTTAATGCAACAAAATTGGGCATTAACTTCCCTGTTGTAAGGTCATAACCGTTTATCTCTTTTGCAACTTTATGGACGTCAAAATGGCCGTTGGTCTCGTAGTCCCATTTCAGGTTAAGAATTGGTTCTGGGAAGGCTCCCCTTTCCTTCTCATAAAGGGCCCGGACCTTTTTGAATAACTCATAGATGATATCACCATCAGGCCTTGCCTCACCAGGAGGGTTTGCTGCCTTATAGCGCCACTGCATCCAGCGACCACTATTTGTGATACTTCCCTCTTTCTCCATGAAGGCAGCACAGGGAAGCTGAAAGACCTCAGTCTTAACCTTCTTGGGATCCATTCCAGGGCCTCTCCAGAATTCCCCTGTTTCATTATCAAAGACATTCACATTTACCATCCAGTCGAGTTTTGAAAGAGCCTGGCGAACCTTTCCAGCATTTGCACTCGAACATGCTGGATTCATTCCCCATGCAAAGAATCCAGTAAAGGTCCCTTTGTACATTTCATCGAATAGATTGAGCCAGGAGGCATCTTGTGTTGGGTCAAGTTTGGGTAACCAGGAATATCCAAAGTCGTTTTCTTTTGTAGCCTTCTCCCCAAACATTGACTTTAGAAAACTGACCACATATTTTGGTCTATGCCTCCACCAATTTACACTTCTCGGGTCTTTGGTGGAGGGTGTGGTTTTGTTGTAATCAGCAAGGGTTTGCCATTGGGCCCGTGGTGTCGGGAGATAGCCCGGGAGTATGTGGTAGAGCAATGCTTGGTCTGTTGAACCTTGAACATTGGATTCTCCTCGAAGTGCATTCACGCCCCCACCTGCAATACCCATATTACCCAAAAGGCATTGAATTATTGACATGGCACGAATATTCTGAACACCTACCGTATGTTGAGTCCATCCCATTGCATAAAGGACGGTTCCTGCCTTATCCGGAGTACCGGTAGAAGCATAGGCTTTATAGACTTTCTCCAAATCGGCTGTAGGAGTTCCAGTAATCTCAGAGACCTTCTGAAGGGTGTATCGAGAATAATGTTTCTTTAAAAGTTGGAAGACACAGCGTGGATCCTGTAGGGTCATATCCCTCTTTGGGATTCCCTGCTCATCTTTTTCCAATGCCCAAGTTGATTTATCATAAGCCCTTTTTGCTGGATCATATCCAGAGAAAAGACCATCATCGAAACTGAATTTAGGATTTACAATAAATGTGGCATTTGTATAATTCTTGACATAGAATTC
>JBBIRM010000141.1:0-7590 GCA_037441765.1 Deltaproteobacteria bacterium
CTGCATCTCTCAATATTTCTACGTTTAATTTTCCCCTCCCATTTACCTAAAATCCTCCTCACCCTAACCCTCTCCCCGGCGGGTAGAGGGAAATTTTCAAAATAATTTTTGTGAAACTTATCATGACCGTTTTGTCACCTGCGAACCATGAAAATCACCCTCACCTTAGTCCTCTCCCTTCCGGGGAGAGGTAAGGGGTGAATGGTATTTTTTAAAATTATCTATCTTCCTCCCCAATGTATAATCTCCTCTTCAAGTTTAATAAATCCCTTATTCATTCCATAGCCAATGAGGCCGGTGATAATGATGGTCGCGTACATCTTGGGAATCTGATAGGTCATATGGGCATTGTAGATGAGATGGCCCAGACCTTTATCAGTCCCGATAAACATCTCGAGGATGACCACAATAATCAAGGTCAGAGATAGGGCAGTCCTAAGTCCTGCAGTGATATATGGTAGGGCATCAGGAAGAATGACCTTTAAAAAGATATAAGTTTTGCTCGCCTTCATCGTCTCTGCCACCATCTGCCTTGTCTTTGAGGAATTTCTAACACCATAGAGGGTATTGATTGTAATGACAAGACTACAGGAGAAGATGACAATAGCAATCTTTGCCGAATCGCCAATTCCAAAGGCAAGCATAAACAGTGGAAAGAGGGAGGTCGCTGGAAATCCTCTGAAGAATTCGATGACAAATTCTAAGGAATTATACACCTTCTCCCAATATCCGACCACCACCCCGAGAGGAATTCCTAAGAAAATGGCAAGTAGATACCCACTGAACATACGATATATAGTTTTTCCAATATGGGTGTAGATACCGGTGGAAAGTAGAAGCCCCTTCAACTCGAGTAAGACGCTCCATGGAGATGGAAGAAAGAAGGGGTTTACCCACTTAAAAGTTGAGATCAAATACCAGAGAAGGATCAAGGCCAATGGGCCAATAAATGCCTCCCTCTCAGAGATGAACCCACTCCATCTCTGGAGGGTTGTCTCCGTCGTTCTCAGTTGCCTTTTTGCAATCTTACCTGTCCTCGATTTTGGCAGAGAATCCTTGAACTCAAGTTGTCTGGGGATCTTAAAACTTGCAAGCCTTTCCTTACAGAATTTCAGAATCTCTCGCTGGGTGGCTGTCTCTCCGTGCTTGAGGACGACGACCGCTCTCATCACCTGTCCTCTTCTTGAATCTGGAATCCCTACCACCGCTGCCTCCTGAACCTTCGGGTGATTGAGAAGGACAGTCTCCACCTCTGAGGGATAGACATTTAGTCCACCCGTAATCACCATATCATCTGCCCTGCCAAGAATATAAAGATACCCATCCTCATCGAACCGTCCCAAATCGCCTGTATAGTACCACCCATCTCGAATCTTTTTGGCAGTTGCCTTCGGGTCTTTGAAATACCCCTTCATAATCTGAGGACCACTGGCAATGATCTCACCGTTCTCCCCTACCCCCAATTCTCTCCCATCCTGGCCCACAATCTTCAGTTTCACCCTCGGGACAGGCTTCCCTGCACTTGCCATCTTCCTGAATGCATCCTCCCAGTGGGTGAGGGTTAGAAGAGGGGAGGTCTCTGTGGCCCCATAACCCTGAATAGTCCGCAAATGGGGATATCGCTCATTGAAATCCTTCATCAACTGTTCGGGAACAACGGTCCCCATCATCGCTGCTATCCTGAGGCTTGAGCAATCATATCTCTCCCAGTGAGGGACATTCAGAATCAACTGGAAAATTGGAGGGACTGCATTGAAGACCGTAATTCGGTGGTTCTGAATGGCATCGAGAATCCTCTTAGGGGTCATCTCATCCACAATGGATACTGTCATCCCCGACTCCACCATCAGATTCATCACGATCGGTCCAGTGATATGGGATATGGGAAGAACCAGACCGAATGTGTCCGCTTCAGAAAATGGAAGGGCGTTATGCATCGATTCCGGAAAATAGTTGAAGTGGTCGTTTGTCAGAACTACCCCCTTCGACCTACCAGTTGTCCCCGAGGTATAGAGATAGAGGGATTCGTCTTCTTCGTAAAGAGGAATAGAAACATTTTGAGTGGACTCCTTCTTTATAATCTCCTCATAAGAGTGCCAATCCCTGATCTCCTCGCCTTGGGAGCCAGTCACAACCACATGTTTCAAGGTGGGAACTGTCCTGGTGACCCGATCAATGAAAACCTTCTGTCTTATACTTGTAATGATGGCTGAAACTTCTGCCTCCTGAAATAGAGGCTCCATCTCTGCAGGGCTCAGTCTAAAATCAAGAACCACGGCAATGGCCCCGATCTTTAAGATAGCAAAATATGCCACACAGAACTCAGGACAGTTCTGGAAAAGAAGGACGACCCGATCCCCCTTTTTAATCCCGAGATTAAGAAGACGGTTGGCCAACTGGTTGGACATCGAATGGAGTTCAGAGAAGGTAATCCTCTCCTCCTTAAAAAGAATGGCCGATTTATTTGGCCTTTCCCTGGCCTGTTTCTCAAGATAGTCTCTAACAATCATAGGAATATATATTGGCCCTATTATAGGTCAATCTTAAAATAGTTAAAACCTTAACAGTTTAACTGTTTGAAAATCTTTTTAAAATCCCTCCCAACCTCCCTTTGCTAAGGGGAGATATAGTTTTTCTCCCTTAGAAAATAACCACCCCAAACCTCCCTCTTTTGGAAAAGGAACACCCCAAACCTCCCCCCTTTGGAAAAAGAACACCCTAAACCTCCCCCCTTTGGAAAAGGGGGGCACGGGGGGATTTTAAAATGATACTTTCTATTAATTGACATAAAATAATTTACATCTTAATGAGGGTTTGGCAAGCCACAAGGGCTTGCCTTACGAGAAATTAAACGAATCTCAAATGTAGGGCAAGGGCTTGTCCCTTGCCTCATCTGGTTTCCTTTCTTATGTCGAATTACGACATAGTCCCTAAAAGGAGGAAAAAGTTTTTCCCTTTTGGCAAATGGGCACACTAAATCATATTGATATTATCCTATTTCAAATAAGTCAATATCCCTTTAAAAAATTTTTAATATCCATTTTGTTCAAACCACTATATAACTGGCCTCTTCTTCTCCTCCATTCCCTTCTTCTCATCAACCGTCCAGAGGATAGATAAACCCACAACAAAAAAGAGAAGAACAGAAAGGACACCAGACTGAACGCTCCCTGTCAAGGCAATCAGAACTCCATAAATAAGAGGACCAAAGATAGATGCAAATTTTCCGGATACCGCATAAAAACCAAAAAACTCCGCACTGTTGGCTTCTGGAGTGAAGATTCCCTGAAGTGAACGGGAAGCGGATTGACTTCCTCCCATCACCAGTCCTGCGAGAATGCCCAAGATCCAGTATTCGGTCTTTGGCTTAAAGAAGATTCCTAAACTGAAGGCCCAAAGGACGATGATGGACCATCCCACCAAAGAGATCATCACGGTCTTCTTGTTTCCGATTGAATCTGCCATATATCCAAAGATCAAAGAACCTATAAAAGCGATCCCTTGAATCATTAGGAAGTAAAGTATGATCTCACCAGTCTCCATTCCTAAAACCTCAGCGCCAAAGATTGAGGCCATGACAATGACCGTCTCAATTCCATCATTGTAGATGAGATAGGCGATGAGAAACTTGGTCAATTGCCTGAATGTCTTAATTCGGCTAAAGGTGTGCAAGAGCCTTTGATAACCTGCCCGAATAGAAATCCTTTGAGGAAGGAATTTCCCTCTCTCTTTTAAAAAGAGAAAAGTTGGTAGAGAAAATATCAACCACCAAAGGGACACAGAAAAAAAACAGTCATGGACGGTAAAAAACCCATTAGAGAATCCTAACCAGGAAGGGTATTTTAGCATGATGAGATTGAGAGCAAGAAGAGTTCCTCCTCCTATATAACCCAATCCCCACCCTAATCCTGAGATTCGGCCAATATTTCTTTCGTTTGAGATATCCAAAAGGAATGCATTGTAGAAAACGTTTCCTCCTGCAAAACCAATATTTGCGATTATAAAAAAGACTGCTCCTTTCCAGTAATCCCCTGCGTTGACAAAGTAGAGGAGGCCTGTGAAGAGGATTCCAAGGTAACAGAAAAACATAAGAAACCTTTTTTTCAAAAAAGAGAAGTCAGCAATCGCTCCTAAGAATGGGGAGAGAATAGCAGAAATTGCCATGCTGAGGGAAAGTGTGAAAGTAAAGAATGAGGCTCCATGGAGGCGAAGTCCAAAAACCAAAACCCCCTTTTCCCCTCCTGCTACAATTGAGGCAAAGTATTGATTGAAGATGACTGCGAGGATGGTGGTGGCAAAAGCCGAGTTGGCAAAATCATACATCACCCAACCAAATATCTCCCGCTTTGTAACAGGCATATCATTGCCGAGGATCAAATGTGTAGAGGGTGAGTGAGAAAAGGAGAAGTTGGTAAAAGAAAATCACCCCATCATCCTATTACCATATCTTCCTTTCTTTTACAAATCAGATGGTGCGGATCTCCTGACGCATAAAAATATAATAGCAGATTCCAAAACAGAGAAAGGTGAGTGCAACGATAGACACCAGATGGGGAAGGACAATGATAATGCTCTGTAAAAGGGGAAGGGGATTTTGAAAACGGGTCAAAGAAAGCCTTTCAAGAGGACCCATCAGGATCAGACCTCTGGTCGTCTTTCGCATGGGATCGAGAATCGTGTTTGTCGCCTCACTGTAAAGTGTCATGGGAGAAAAGGAGGAGGCGATCCTTTGAACCTTTTCATGTTTGAGGATTATCTCAGGATTTACTTGAGTCCCGCTTTGGGGGATAGGGGCGACCGCATCAGCCAAAACCCCTGCACCCAGACTGACGAAGAAGGAGAAAAATATCCAGACCGCAAGAGATGCAAGAGCAGATGTGGCTGTGCTCCTGAAAATAACCGAAAAAAGAATCGATATGCCTAACCATAAGGCGATATATAGAATACTGATGATGAGATAGATGAGAAGGCGTAAAACCTCTTCCGAACCAGGCACCACCCCTATCAACCTCAGGCCAAGGCCTGAAATTATGAGAACGATCGCCACCAGGACAATAGCAATGGTTACAACTCCGGTCAGAAATTTTGCATTGATGATCGAATCTCGGTAGATGGGCTGAGAGACAAGTTTGCTGAGGGTACGCGAAACCCTCTCCCGATTGATAGAGTCAAATCCCAATATAATGCCAATCAGAGGGCCAAAAAAACCGATAAATTGAACAAAGGAAAATAGTTTTCCCGTTGCAGTGAAGAGGAGCAGAAAGATAAGGGTCGGTTTTGCCATGCCCTTCAACTCCTCCTGAATGCCCATACCTACCATTGAAGCGATAATCACCCCCACCATCACAATCAAGGCTGAAATCAGAAGAAATCGAGTACTGCTAAAATGATCCTCCATCTCTTTCCGGAATATGGTGAAGATCCCGCTTAACATCATGCCTCCTTAAAATATTTCATATAAATCTCTTCAAGGGTGTAATGTTCTTTATCCACACCCAACTTCTTCTTGCCCAATTCCTCAATGGGCCCAACTGCCACGAGATTGCCATTGATCATAATTCCTACCCGGTCACATATCCTCTGGACCTGGTCAAGCAGGTGGGATGAGAGAAAGATGGTGATCTGTCTCTCCCTGCTTAGAGAACGGATCAGATCGAGCATCCGATTGGTTCCATCAGGGTCAAGGCCAATGGTTGGCTCGTCGAGGAAAAGAAGTTGCGGCTCTTTGAGAAGCACCTCTGCAATACCTAAGCGTTGTCTCATTCCCTTGGAGTAGGTTCCAACCTTCTTTTTGGCATCTTCTAAGAGACCTACTAAATCGAGCATCTGGTTAATTCTTTTTTCAGAAATAGGGTCAGGGATACGATTCAATCTGGCAATATACTGAAGGTTCTGTCTCGCATCCATATCATCATAAAATCCTACATTCTCAGGGAGGTAGCCCACCTTCTCCTTTACTCGAATGGGCTCTCTTGAAGGATCAAACCCACAAATCTTAGCACTTCCTGAGGTTGGCTCCGTAAGCCCAAGGAACATAAGAAGGGTAGTCGTCTTCCCTGCCCCATTTGGACCCAAAAACCCGAATATCTCCCCCTCAAAAATCAGAAGCGAGAGGTTGTTCACAGCGATCTGTGAACCATAGGCCTTCGTCAATCCTTCTGCAACAATAATTGGCTTTCCTTCCACCTTATCTTCTCCCAAAATAGATGAATAGGGCACTCAACCCTGCAATCACAAATAGGATTACACCGATGCCAATCCATCCCCATGCTGTGGAGGCCTTCACCGTGACCCTCATCTCAACGGTCTTATCCGATTTTTCTCCATTGACCATACAACCAACTGAATAGTCCCCAAGCAGGGCCTGGGGTGCAGGTTTAACTGTCACTTCAACCTGTTTTAATGCATTTGGCTCTAAGGCATCGATCTTCTCAGGTTTGAATGTCACCTCCCAGTTTTCAGGTTTGAAAGAAGAGAAGGTAATGTTTCGATTTACTGCAGAACCAGTATTTTTCACAAAGAGCGAGAAATTGGCAGGTTTTCCAGGAAAGGCTTCAAGAGATAGAACACCTGTCGGAGTTCCTGCATCGAGTTTGTAAATACCTGTCAGAATGACCATCAACCTTACATCTGCCTTCTGCTCCCCAGAACTGATGCTAACAAGAATTGGATATTCCCCCGACCTTGCCTCCCTCCAGGGAGAAACCTCAACCGCTACGCTCTGGCTTGATCCCCCTTTGATTCTGAGGCTTGAGATCTGCTTTGTCTCATAAGAGGGTTTAAAAGTGATCTCCCATTTTTCAGGTCCAATGGCAGAGAGGTTAAAGGTTCGATCTGATTCACTCTTGTTCATCACATCTAAAGAGAATTCAAACTTTGCATCTGTTGGTCCTCTTAGGACGGGATAGGAGGTGGTGATTTGAATGTCGTCCGCCCCAGGGGTCCTCTCCCTTACCGTCACAGTAAGTTTATGCGAGGAGGTAAACTTTCCATCTTCTGTCTGGGCATCAAACTGGAATACATAAGTCCCAAGGGTAACCGTTTTATCTGGTTCAAGGGTGAGGGTTAAGTTTTTCGACTTCCCATTGGGGACATAGACCCCTGAGACTTGAAAATCTGCCCCTTTAAGTTTCGCCTTCCATCCTTTGGGGATAGTAGAGATTTTGACATCGATGGTCTCATCAGTCCGTCCCTGATTGACAAGATTAAGGTCCATCCGTACGGTCTCCCCTTTTGTCACAATGACCCCAGAATATTCTGGGAAGATGGCAATTCCCCTTTCGGGTCTCGTATCCTTCTTCTCCTCCTTCTCCTCTGATGCGATTAGTGAGCAGGGAATGAGAAAAGAAAGAAGAATGACTAAAAATAATAAATATGTTGCATTACGTCGTGTTAACCCTCTCATAAGTCTACCTCCTAAATAGGATTGACCTTTAATCATGATTTTTAGAATCTGGGCTGGCCGTTGTGAAGATTTGTGCAAAAATATTTAACCATTCATTATTTGATTGTCAAGTAAATCTTTTGAGACTGTTATTTAAAATTCAAAAGTGCACTCTTAGTCTTCTTAAAAAACCTTCATGGAAGCAG
>JBBIRM010000142.1:0-7571 GCA_037441765.1 Deltaproteobacteria bacterium
TATTTGGGGTCAGGTCTTTAATTTTGACATTTAGTTATCTATATGTTTCAGATGTACCGCGGTAAGGCCTTTGAGGATAGAATATGATGGTGCCCTATATCATGTGACTTCTCGGGGCAATGAAAAGAAACCTATTTTTAGAAGTGAAGAGGATAGAGAAATCTTTCTTGATATACTTAAAGATGTAAATGATAGATACAATTGGGTTTGCCATGCTTTTTGTTTGATGAACAATCATAATCATTTAGTCATAGAGACCCCTGTGGGGACATAATAGAAATCCCCAGGGGTCAGAGATATGTTAATAGGCCAGGTCTTGGTAGTTTATTTAATGAGAGGGAATTGAGAAACAAGCATGTTAGGGACATGAAAATACTTGAGGCTATAAATAAAATGGGTATAGTCAGAAAGAGGTAGCTGATTATCTTAAAATGCATTATTCTACGATAAGCAGGATAATAAAAAATGGAGAAATGGAATAATATCAAAAAACAAGACTTGACCCCTTTTGCTACCCCTTTTAGACTTGACCCCTTTTGCCTTTTGCTTGGTGATGAAGTTAATATTTTACTAACCTACCCAAAAAATTCTGCAGGAGTCCCATCATAAAGACCTAAAAATTTTTTAAGACCTATGTGTAAATTCGAGAGGGAGACTCAAGCGACCCCCCTATACCCTTGAGGGTCAGGGTGGGATGACGACTCGTGGGGGTGTTCACTTTTTTGCACCAGATAAAAGAAAACGATAGAAAATGTCGTCTAAAGGAGTTACCTTCACAAAAAGGGTTTTAAAATGAAATTAAACAACAGAGAATGTGGTTGAAAACAGAAAAGACCTGTTATAATAGTTTTTAATAAACTGATTGGCGGTTCAAATGCTCCTGAAAGCTCAATTAAATATGGGTTTGGGGAAGGCAGATCAAAAGAAAACCTGGAAGGTTGGACCCTCTGGAGATAAGAGGTAATTGGAATGAGAGTTAAGACTTTTCACCCAATTATTTTCCTTTTTATAGGTATAGGTTTCTTTCTAATCTCCTGCGCTGTTGACCCCGTAACCGGTAAGCACGAATTGATGCTTTTAAGCGAGAGCGACGAACTCCGTTTGGGTCGTGAAACGGATGCAGAGATTGTCAAGCAGTATGGGATATACGAGGACCCAAAATTAACCGCCTACCTCAATGAAATCTGTCAGCGATTGGCCAGGGTTTCCCATCGCCCTCAACTCACCTATCAATTCAAAATCATTGATTCATCCGTTATAAATGCATTTGCTGTCCCAGGAGGTTACATCTACTTTAGTCGTGGCATCTTAGCAGTTTTAAATAATGAGGCGGAACTTTCTTCAGTTATGGGACATGAGATCGGTCATATTACAGCACGTCATACTGCAAAACAATACACCAAGGCCCAATTGGCTCAAATTGGTCTTGGGGTAGGCTCCATATTTGTGGACTCCCCCCTTATCACCAGCCTTGCCCAATTGGGAGTAGGCATGCTTTTTCTAAGGTTCAGTCGGGATAACGAGAGGGAAGCGGACCGTTTGGGGGTAGAATACGCAACCAAAGCAGGCTATGATGCCTCACACCTGGCAAACTTTTTTGAGGCCTTGAACCGAATCAACCCAGGTTCAGATCGGAGTGGACTGCCCGGATGGTTTTCAACCCATCCAAGCCCAGAAGATCGAATTCCTGCTGTTAGGACTACAGCCAAGGAGTGGCAACAGAAATTGGGCGTTAAGGATTTAAAGGTAAACCGAGATGTTTATCTTAGGGCGATCGATGGTTTGATCTATGGGGATGATCCACGGCAGGGATATGTCGATGGTGGTATTTTCTTCCATCCCCAACTTCGCTTCCAATTTCCTGTTCCACAAAAGTGGAAACTCATTAACATACCATCACAAATAGAAATGGTGAACGAAGCCCGGGATGCACTCATATTATTTTTTTTCACAGATGATATCTCCTCACGGGAGGCAATAAGGAGATTTTTTTCTAAGACAGGGGCACTGATGATAAGGTCTGAGTCAGTTTCGGTCAATGGGCTTCCATCTCAACGCCTGATCTCTGAAATCCGAAGACAGAAAGGGATATACAGACTGCTATCCTATTTCATTGAAAAGGATAGGAAGGTTTTTATCTTTCATGGCCTTACAGGGATTGAACGATTCCGATATTATCAACCCTTGTTTGATGATACGATGGGCCAGTTTAAAGACCTCACCGATCAAAGGAAGATCAATGTAAAACCTGATCGGATTCGGATTCACATTTTTGAAAAATCTGAGACTCTTGAAAATTATCTTCGGAGATTGGGCGTTCCCAATGAGAAGATGAAAGAAATATCGCTTCTCAATAGAATAGACCTCCAAAAGGTTATTTCAGCAGAGACCCTGATCAAGGTAGTGGAAAGAGGACGGTAGAGGAGAAATCCTTGATGGAAATTCGCCCGCTTGCTCCAAAGGATAGGGGGTACCTTCAATCCATACTTCTCAGGGCAGGGGTTTTCACCCCTGAAGAAATCGAGGTGGCGATGGAATTGATAGACCTCGTATTAAGGGATTCGAATCAAAAGGATTATTCCATCCATTGTTTCGTCAATGCAGAGGATAAACCATTAGGCTATATCTGTTATGGACCTGTTCCAATGACTCAAGGGACCTTTGACCTTTACTGGATTGTTGTCGACAGTGAGTTTAAAGGGCAAGGGATTGGTTCAAGGCTTATCGATTTTTTGGAAGAAGAGATGAGGAGAAGAAAAGGAAGGCTAATTCTTGCAGATACCTCATCGATTTCCTCTTACGAAGAGGCACATCGATTTTATCTAAAAAAAGGATTTCAGGAGGTGGCGAGGGTCCCTGATTTCTATTGGGTAGGGAATGATCGGATCACATTCTGCAAAAAGATTATTTAATTAGAACAGGAGAACAGGATGGAGAAGAAAAGGATTGGAGTCCTTACAGGAGGGGGCGATTGTGCGGGGTTAAATCCAGCCATCAAATGGGTGGTCAAGACCGCCTTGGATGACAGACTCAAAAGGACGAGAAAGATTGAATACGAAGTATTGGGCATCCGTGATGGATGGAAAGGGTTGATTTCGCCTGAAGGAGATCCTGATTTCTTAGGTCCAAGGATCATTCCCCTTACCGAGGAGATGGTCAGGACCTGGGATCGATATGGTGGCACGAATCTCGGAACCTCTCGCACAAATCCTTACGATCCTAAACAGGATCGATCTAAGACGGTCCTTGAGAATATTGAAAGGCACCATATCGATTACCTGGTTGCCATTGGAGGAGAGGATACGCTTGGTGTGGCTTATAAACTTTATAGGGAGGGAGTAAAGGTAGTAGGGATTCCAAAGACCATTGACAAAGACCTCTCGGGCACGGATTATACGCTCGGCTTTGAGACCGCAGTTAATGTAATCACCGAGGAGATCGATCGACTTAGGACCACCGCAGGATCCCATAAAAGGATTTTTGTTGTAGAAACAATGGGAAGACATGCAGGTTGGTTGGCCCTCGAGGGAGGAGAGTCGAGCGGGGCTTACATCATTCTCATCCCTGAATATGATTTTGATCTTGAGAAGGTTAACGAATTGCTCCTTGAGGGTAGGAGGAAGGGAGCACGTTACGACATCGTGGTGGTGGCTGAAGGGGCAAAACCATCAGGAGGGATTGAGATTACGAAAGAAGAGGGAGTGGATAGTTTTGGACATAAGGTTCTCGGGGGGATTGGGGAATATTTAGCCAGAGAGATCATGAAGAGCACAGGGATCGAGACACGAAGTATTACGTTGAGTCATTTGCAGAGAGGAGGGGTCCCCTGTGCCTATGACCGGAGAATGGGGAGGTATTTCGGAATCGCTGCTGTTGATCTGATTGTTAAAGAAGATTTTGGGAAAATGGTAAGTTATCGTCACGGGAAGATTACCTCCGTTCCTCTAAAAGAGGCGGTTGGGAGATTGAATCTCGTAGATGTGAAGACCCAATACGATACCGAACGATATAATGGCCGAAGAACGATTTTAGGATTTTAAATTGCGGAGTTTGGAATTAGAAAATGCGCTGATGTTCTTTTTTAATGCACCGATCCATCACTACCTTCAACCCCGCCTTTTCTGCTTTCATACTTGCTTCAGGAGAGATGACTCCCTCCTGCATCCAAACCACCTTTACCCCTCTCTTAATGGCCTCTTCCACAACGGGGAGAACCTCTTCTGATTTTCTGAAAATATCCACCACATCCACCTCTATCTCTTCTGGGATTTCCATGAGATTGCGATAGACTTTTTCTCCCAAGATCGTATCCCCATCAGGACGAACAGGCAAAATCTGATAACCCTTCGATTTGAGATAAGAGGCGACAATATAACTTGGCCGGTCTTCTTTTGGTGAGATTCCAACAATGGCAATAGTTTCTATTGTCGAGAGAATATTCTTAATATCATTTTCATTCATTGATTCCTCCCAATAAATTAATAATTAGGCAGTGTGGGTCGATTTTCTTCGGACCATCCTTTGATCGGAGTCCCTGAGGTAGGCCCTCCCTTTTCGGCCGTCTCTTTTTTCTCGGGGAAAGTCCCTTCAGGGAAGGCCTCTAAGATAGAGTTCTTAGATTCTTCCGAAACAGGTATTCCTGTTTCGAGATCTACCTTTATCAACACCACTCCATCAGGTTTATAGAAGTTTTCAATAGGCGCATTTTTTAAGGCTGAATCCATAAATGAGACCCAGATAGGAAGGGCAGCCCTTGCCCCAGATTCACTTTTACCAAGGGATATCTTCTCATCAAAGCCTACCCAGACACATGCAAGAAGCGATGGGGTATAGCCAATAAACCAGGCATCTACGCAATCACTCGATGTCCCGGTCTTTCCTGCAATTGGTCTTCCGAGGACTTTTGCCCTCTGAGCCGTCCCATGCTGGATCACCCCTTGAAGGAGGTGAGTCATGATAAATGCATTCTGAGGAGAGATCACCCTTTCTTTTGGTAAAGAGGGGGGCTTTTTAATCATCTCCTCTTCTTCTTCAGCCTCCTCCACCTCAACATAAGGGACGTTTTCTTCGAGAACCTCCCCATTCATGGTCACAATCCTTTTTATGAAGATGGGATTGACCCGCTCCCCACCGTTTGCAAAAACAGAATAACCTATGGCCATTTCCAGCATGGAGACTCCAGAAGTGCCTAAGGCAATGGAGAGGTCTCTCTTGATTGGAGATTCAATACCCAATCTTTTAATGAATTTTAGAGCGTGCCCCACCCCAATATCTTCAAGGATTTTTACCGTAACCACATTCCTTGAATGTGCCAGTGCATTCCGAAAGGTAATGGGGCCAAGGAAATTTTTATCGTAATTTTTAGGGGCCCAATAGGAACCACTATCGGGATCAGAGTATTCTACTGGAGAGTCCATAAGAATGGTAGAGGGTGTGTATCCCTTCTCAAGGGCTGCTGCATAGATAAAAGGCTTGAAGGCGGAGCCGGGCTGTCTGCGGGAATGTATCGCTCGATTGAACTGGCTTTCGCTGAAATCCCGACCACCAACCATGGCCTTGATATACCCTGTTCTTGGATCGATACAAAGGAGGGCTCCCTGAACCAGAGGCTCTTGTTCAAGAGCAACAAGAGGAGATTGATCCTTCTTCGCTATCTCTTTCACTCTCACAAGGACAACATCTCCAGGGTTAAGAAGGTCTGCAGGAGTTTTTATTTTTTGCGGATTGAAACTGGGAGAAGGTCTGACTTTAAGAGCCCAGACCATTTCTGAATAGGGAAGGATGGCCTTTCTGTCTTCAACCCAGACTTGATAGTACTTTTTAGAATCATCTTTTGACAGAACGACTCCTTCAAACATCTCATTGGTTGGAAGGGGTGAGAGTCCACCTTTCTTATTTTCTTTTCTTTTTCTTTGAAAGTTTCTTTACCTCATTGGCAGAAAGCCTCCGAAGGGGGCCCCTGAAGCCTTGCCTCTTATCCAGATCCCTCAAGCCTGTTTCAACCGCTCTCTGAGCGGCTCTTTGAAGGGAGAGATCAAGTGTAGTATAGATTTTCAGTCCCTCCTGATAGAGTTTCTCTTTCCCGTACTTCTTTTCAACATAATGCTTAATGAATTCAGTAAAATAAGGGGCTTTGCTGAAATAGGCGCTCTCCCTTGATTGGACCTTAATAGGAAACTTCAAGGCACGTTCCTTCTGCTCTGGAGTGATGAAACCCAATTCAACCATACGTGTAAGAACGTAGGCCTGCCTATCCTTTGCCTTTTTAAAATTGTTGACAGGCGAATATCGGCTGGGTGCCTTTACCAAACCTGCAAGCATTGCCATCTCCGCGAGATGGAGTTGCCGTGTTCTTTTATTAAAATAACTTTCACTTGCAGCCTCCACCCCATAAGCCCCATTTCCAAGGTAGACATGGTTGAGGTAGAGAGAAAGAATCTCCTCCTTTGTTAGGTTCTTTTCCAACCCAAAGGCATAAGCAATCTCTTTGAGTTTTCGTAGAGGGCTCCTTTTGGGGGTGAGAAAGAAGATCTTGGTCACCTGTTGGGTTATGGTACTGCCTCCCTGGACAATCCTTCCAGCCATTATATTTTTGATCATCGCACGAATTATGCCTTTGTAGTCAATCCCCTTATGTTCGAAAAATTCGGCATCCTCGGCAGCGACAAATGCCTTAACCAGAAGGGCTGGGATCTGCTCGTATGGAAGTGGAATCCGGTTATCTAATAAAAATTTACCAACCACTTCATCCTCTTCTGAATAAACGATGGAGTAAGCATTGGAGGGTCTTTCCTTTAAGGGTTTATAGTCAGGTAGTTTACTTGAGTAATAAAGGAAGAGAAGAGTCCCTGCGAGAAATGTAAGCAGGATAAGAAGACAAAGTGGGTAAAGGAAGTAGAGTGTCAAAACCCGCTTTGTCCTCTTTTTAGGATTTTTTAAATTAGAGCCCTTTTTTCTCATATGGCAGGAAGAAAATCAAAAAGGGAAAACCCCCAAGGTTGGGTCTTCCCTTTTACTTGGTATAAAAGGAGGTGGCTATCTTTTCTTTTTGGCTAATTGGGCCTTCAGGTCTTCAACCTGTTTCTTTAGGGCCTCATTCTCTGCACTAAGAGATGCGATGCTTGCCTCTTTTTCTGCAGCCTTCTGGATCTCTTCCTTGAGTTTCTGAATTTCGATTTTCAATTTTTCATTGTCCGATTTAAGATTTGCGTTTTCTGCCTTCAGTTTTTCGTTTTCTGCCTTAATGTCTGCCCCGCAACCTACTAAAGAGGCAATAATCAAGCTGATCAAGCACAGAGAAAGAATAAACGAAACCGATTTTTTCATCTCCCTCTCACCTCCTTTTTAGAAAATATGTTCAATCAAAAAACATTATAAATTTATCCATCCGAGAAATCAAATTATTTTTTGGGGGGCTCTAAAGGGGTTTCCTTGTAATCCCTCACTTAAAGGGGGTTATATGAATCGGGCAGGGATATCTCCAAAAATCTTATATAGCGGGTCGGTTAATAGAATGTCTTATGAAAGAGATTTCATCTAAGGAGATGGTAGCCTTTTCAATACTCAAGGGA
>JBBIRM010000143.1:0-7522 GCA_037441765.1 Deltaproteobacteria bacterium
AAAAAAATTACAAACTAACAATTTTTATGTAGGGCAGGCCTTTAGGCTTGCATATCATTCATTCATTTCAAAGGCAAGGCTGAAGCCTTGCCCTACAAGGTTCTGTTATAAGTGAAAAAATTTCAAATATTTTTGGTTAGGGTTTAAAGGCCTTTTCGAGAACCTTATGTTTTATAGATGAAATTGAGGTGATTTTTTCTTCTCGGGCTCGTGCCTTTTCAGTTATATGAATTTTATAAGTGGCTTTAAATAAGAGGAGGCCATCCTCCAGATGTCGCCGGACAAATTTTTCTACCTCCTCATAATCACTCCCTTTAAATATACTTCGACAATTCCTAAACAAATAGGCGACACTTATATTATCCAGTTTGTAATAGATTTCGAGGGGAGAGGCAGATTCTTCCTGTACTCTTTCTAAATTCCTTAGGTCAACCGTTTTGGATAAATGGCGGAGAAATTTCATAAAAGCGTTTATCTTATTTTGGGGAAGGTGGAAAGATCCCAACTCCGATTTCAATTGTTTAACAACCTCTTCTACCGGAATCTCGATGCTCACACATTTTAAGGAGTAATCTCCATTGATCAACTCATATCTTAAAGGGTCTCCAATCTTTTTTCTGAATTTTTTAATCACAAATCTATCTTTCCCATTCGTGGCTCTGAAATAAGAGGTTTTGACCGGCTCATTATAAGGCTTTTCACTGACAAATGAGTCTTCAATTATTTTTAGTTCTTCAAGGCGATGTCCACGGTGATGGATTAGAAAGTCTCTGAAATCATCCTTCTCGATGCTTCGGACTGATTCAAACGATCCACCTGTCCCTGTCTCATATTCAGGCCATTGATCGTAAGGGGTTTTGAAAAATATCTCATCGCAATTGATACAGCGGATCAATTGATTCATCTATTATCCTCCTTTTGAGATGTGGTAGGGAAGGGGAGTAGTTCGCAAGTGATCTCTTACCAGAAAGACCTCTTCCATCTCTTTTAATATATCTAAAAATAAAGAGACCAGGTTGGGATCGAACTGTTTTCCGGAGTTTTTTATCAATTCGTTTTTCGCCTCACCGTTGGCAAGAGGTTTCCTATAGGGCCGTTCGGAGGTCATACTGTCATAAGAGTCTGATATGGCGATAATCCTTGCACCCAATGGAATCTTCTCTCCTGCTAATCCATCCGGATAACCCGTCCCGTCATAACGTTCATGGTGGTGTTGGATATAGGCAATGATATTAGGGGAAAGATTTAAAGGGGCCAAAAGTTCGATTGATTTTTTGGTGTGTTGTTTAATGATTGCCCAATCCGTGGATGAGAGGATTCCCTTTTTATTAATGAAACGGTTATTAATCCCTATCTTTCCAATATCATGAAGATAAGAGGCAATCTGTAATTCAGTCCTATCTTTTGGAGGGAAGTGAAGCTTTTTGGAAATGAAGTCTGAATAATAACAGACCCTTTCAGAGTGGCCAGAGGTATAAGGGTCTTTCTCCTCCAGGGTGTATGCAAGGACTTTGGCAAATTCGAGACAATTCTGGTTTTCAGAATCACCAAGGTCATTCCATTTAAAATTGGAAATCCCTTTCATCTCTTGCGGAAGGAAGAAATCAGAATCTGCCAGAGATTCTTTGACCGAGGTTTTATCAAAAAATTTACTAATGACTTCTTTAAGTCTTAAATTGAGTTTTCTACGTTGAACGCATTTATCAACAGTTGAGATAATCTCTGGAACGCTGAAAGGTTTGGGGATATAATCAAAGACTCCATAACGGATGGCCTCGATTGCACTCTTCAATGTCCCATAGCCAGTTATGATGATGATCATCACATTCGGGTCAATATTTCGGATCTCTTTCAGGACATCAATTCCTGACATACCGGGCATCTTGAGATCCAATGTGACAACATCCATCTCTATCTGCTGGACCATCTGTATAGCAGTATAACCACTATCAGCTGTATAGACTGTGTAGTTTGGCTTTAAAATCATCCTTAATGACTCTCTTGGACCAATTTCATCATCGACAATAAGGATATTGGGTGGGTTTGTTTTAAATTCCATAAATTAAAATTTGAAGGTTGGGATTTTAGAATAATTTTTTTAACTGCAAAAACTTTGCCAGAATTTATTAAAAAGTAATAAACAGAAATAATATTAAATATTTGATATTTAACAGGAATTTTAATCTGACCGTGTAGGGTTTGGTATAGGTTTATGTTTGAGAAGGGTAAGGAGAGAAATTTAAATTTTAACTTCGAAATATGTGTAGTAACTTATTGATTTTAATAATAAAATATTTTGTCCAAATTCGAACAGAAATTGACAAATTTGTTAATTCTTTTTATGAAGATTTAGGCCTTTCTACACTGATCCCCAATTTATCCATCTTATATTTTAAGATTCTTCTACTTATACCCAAAATAGCGGCTGCATGGGATTGAACATTATTACTCCGCTTTAAGGCGTCAAGTATCACCTCCCTTTCAAATTCCTCCTCGGCCTTTAGAAAAGGAATTTGTCCACTCAGGATTGATTCTTTTAGCCCATTGGTTTTGGAGATATTAACTAGGGAAAATGGAAGTTCTTTAGGTTGTATATATTCATTTGAGGTTAAGGCGATCACCCTCTCCATCAGGTTCTCCAACTCCCTAACATTTCCTGGCCATTCATAGTTCATCATTAGTTCAAGAGCTTCTGGTTGAACTCCCTTCACATTCTTATTGTTCTCCTCATTAAACTTTTTAATAAAATGATCAACGAGGAGGGGGATATCCTCTCTTCGTTCCCTCAAGGGTGGGATGAGGATAGGAACCACATTAATTCGGTAGTAAAGATCTTCGCGAAACTCTCCCCTTTTGATCAATTGGGTGAGATCTTTATTGGTTGCCGTGATCAAGCGGACATCCACCTTGATCATCTTCGATCCACCTACCCGATTAAACTCCTTTTCCTCGAGGAATCTCAGTATTTTTGCCTGTGTGGTTAGACTTAGTTCCCCTATTTCATCAAGGAAAAGTGTTCCCCCATCGGCCTCTTCAAAGAGCCCCTTTTTTGTTCGAATGGCATCTGTGAAAGCCCCCTTTTCATGACCAAAAAGTTCACTTTCAATCAGAGTTTCAGGAATAGCGGCGCAGTTTATCGTAATAAAAGGAAAGTTCTTCCGATTGCTGTTGTAATGGATGGCCCTCGAAATCAGTTCTTTTCCAGTTCCACTTTCGCCCATGATCAATACGGTCGATTTAGAGTTGGCGATCTGACGGATCATCTTATAAATCTCTCTCATCCCCTTGCTCTTTCCTATGATATTTCCAAAACTATAACTCTTATCAATCTCCTCCCAGAGACGTTTGTTCTCTTCTTTGAGGGCCTTGGTGGAGATGGAGCGACTGACAATGAGTCTGAGTTCATCCAGGTCGAAGGGTTTGGTAATATAATCGTGAGCACCAAGTTTCATGGCCTCCACAGCGGTCTTAACGGTCTTGGTAGCGGTGATCATAATAACAACGATCTCAGGATCACTCTGTTTAATCTTCTCTAAAACCTTTAATCCATCAAGATCAGGAAGAAGAATATCGAGAAGAACGACATCAGGGCTATGTTCCTTAATCTTGATAAACGCCTCTTCCGCATCCTTTGCCAATAAGACTTCGTAATCCTTCTTAAGAATCATCTTAAGTGATTCTCTTGTTCCCAACTCATCATCCACGACCAGGACTTTCCTCATTCTTGCTCCCCCGTAGTATGGATTGTTTTAAATATTTGGTAAGTGATAGGAGATAACTTTTCTTCTTTCAACAGGGAACCGTAATGAAATTAGTGTCCTTGGCTTTTTCTCATCAACTTCAAATTTCATTATGCCTCGGTTCTTCTCAATGATCTCTTTGATAAGGCGTAACTCTAATTCGATAGCCCCTTCTTTATCAGTCATGGGAATCCCCAAAACATTCTTAAAAGGTTCGACCGATTTCCTAAATCCTGTATAAACGATAAGAATTTCCACATATCTTCCGTCCTTGACGGAAAGGGGTTTATCATTTCCAGTCTCTTTTTGAATGGTAAGGGATTTTGTCAGCACACCGATGCTCCCCTGGGGAGGAATAGAGGGAAGGGCGTATTGAAGAATTGTGTTTAAAATATACCTCAATTGTTCATCGTGGATAATGGCTTCGGGAAGATCTTTCTCATATTTCTTAAAGACTTTTATCTTTTTATTTTGAAGTTGAGACCCATGCCGTCTCAAAATATCTTCAATGATGGAGTGAACCGTATTGGCCTTTTCAATTGGTGTATTAATTCGGATATAATTGAGGAGATCATTAAGCAAAGTGTCGATTTTCTCAATATCCTCTGTCACAATCTTGTAGAATTGTTCTCTGAACTCCAGGTCGTTAAACTTATCTCTCAATAGTTGGGTAAAGGTTTTGATGGAAACAAGTGGGTTTTTAATTCGATGAACCAACTCAATAAAAAATAGTGAGAGAAGGTTTGTCCTCTGCTCTTCAGAATGATTATTCTTTTTTAAAGAAGAAGGTTTTATTTCTCCCTTTTTTAAAAATTCAATGAAAGAACTCCTTTCACTTTCTGTCTCAAAGAAGAGGTCCTTTTCAGTAAGATATTCCCCATTAGAAAAAATAGCACTTCGGATAATTACATGCTCCAACTCCCTTAGATTTCCAGGCCACCAGTAACTCTGAAATAGGTTCAGAACCTTATCGGAAATTCCAACTTTTTTTATCTTCATCCTCTCAGCGTGCTGGGATAGAAAGAATTGGGCAATCTGCGGAATCTCTTTTGCTCGTTCTCTTAGGGGAGGGATAGAAATGGATAGGGTATTAAGTCGGTAATAAAGGTCTTCGGAAAATTTTCCTTGGATAACTTTTTCTTCCAAATTTTCAGAAGTTGAGGATATAAAGCGAAGATTCTTTGTGTTTTTCTTTCCAGTCCCATCTTGGAAAATTCCGTCCTCCATCAATTCGAGTAGTCTTAACTGGCTGAGGTGGTCTAAGTATCCGACTTCTTTTAAAAATAGTGTTGCAGGGATGGCACCATCGTTAATCTCTTTAAAGAGTTGGAAGAGTTGCTGGTAGAACATCTTATCGTTAAGCATCCTGCAATCAATCTTAAAAAACCGGTAATACCTCCAGTCTCCCGTGTAATGGATGATCTTTGCCACCAGTTCCTTTTCCGTTCCATGTTCCCCATGAATTAAAATGGGGACACTATTATGGGAAGCCTTTTTGGTCAAATTGACCACCTGGGGTGGAAGAAGCGGAGATTGAAGATAGATTTGGTAATCAGTCATGGTTCAAAAGGATTGGTTCTTTCCCTTTGGGTTTCAAAATCTGTCTTTCTTCTCCTCGGATGTTCTTGTTTTAATGGCAGATTTATATAGAAAGAGGTCCCTTTATTCAACTGGCTTTCGACAGAGATATATCCATGGTGTTCCTGGATAATCTGATTGGAGATTGATAGCCCCAATCCACTCCCTTTACTTTTGGTCGTGAAGAAGGGATTGAAGATATCCTCCAGATACTCTTCGGGGATCCCCTTTCCAGTATCAGTAATCTCGATTTGAAGGTATGGTTCACCTCCAGGTTTTGAAAAAGAACGAGTTTTTACTGTGATCTGGCCGTTTTCAGGCGTGGCCTCAATGGCGTTGAGTAAAATATTTAAAAATACTTGTTTAATCTGTTCACGGTCCACTTTGATCATGGGTAGGTTTTCTCCATACATTTTTTCGATCCGAATTTGCTTCTTTTTCGATTCGGTGGAAACAAGAAGAATCATTCCATCGAGAATTTCGTTGATATCCTCCAGTTCCAATTTTGGTTCAGAAGGTTTTGCAAAATCCAGCAGTTCATTTATCAGAACCGAAATTCGGTCAACCTCATTGGAGGCAATCGGGAGAAAATGACTTCTAAACTCCTCATCTTCCATCCTTTCGGGAAGAAGTTGGGTAAAGGTCTTGATGGCCACTAAAGGATTTCTGATTTCATGGGCCAGTCCAGCAGTGAGTGTTCCTAAGGAGGCCAGACGATCAGCCCTTCGAATATAGGATTTAGATCTCTTTAAATCTTCATATAGCCTCGCATTCTCAACCGCTATAGCGGCTTGGTTAGCAAGAGTGCTCAGTAATTCGATGTCTTCATGGGAGTAAATCTCTTTATCGAATTTATGGCTCAAATTCATTAACCCGATAAGTTTTCCCTTCGAGATAAAGGGAATGCTTACCTCTGCTTCTAATGAAGACATCTTCTCAACTACATTTTTCAATTCAGGGATATTAGACCCCTTGCTCAATTCCTCCCTTATAATAATTTCTCCAAATTTTTTTAGATATCTTGCAAGAGGATCTTCTCTTGAAAGGGTAGGTGGAGAGGGGTTCACCTTTTTTGATTCGGCAAGAAGGTATTCCCCCCTTTCTTCATCCCATAGGAAAAGAGAGGCCTTTTCCACACCCATGGTCTGGGTAATGGTGTCAATGATTCTTCTCGAGAGGGACTGAATATCAAGAATGGAAACCATGGCCTTGCTAAATCGGCCTAAGGTTTCCCGGTAGTTATATTTATCTTTAAAGAAAAGTTGTTCCACTGCCTTTTCTGTTCTGGGTTTAATTTTATTAAACAGGAAAGCCACACATAAAAGAAGAAAAATAATGATGGCTGAAAATATATAATGGATATCTTTGAAAAAAATCTTTTGTGCAATCAGAGTTGCAATCGAAGACGGAACAAACAGCAGTAATAACAAAAGAATGTAAGTTGTTCCTTTTGCAAAAACAACATTAATATCCATCAATCGATGCTTAACAATTGCATATGAAGTGATCAATACGTAAAAAGAAACTAAATAAAAACCAAATGGAAAAACTTCAATTTTAAAAACAGGCAAAAATGTTGTAGCTCCTCCAAAAAATCCAATGGTTGAGGCTAATAATAAGTATTTAATTTGATTTCTTGTTTGTCCTCCTGATTGCTTGAAATATTTAATCAAAATAGAAAAACTGAAAATTATAACACCTATAAGAAATAAAGTATAAAAAATATAAACTGGACCCGGAATTCCATAAAATCGGAAGGAAAGAATTGGTCCTACATCCTTTATAAGAAGGGGGGTGAAATTGAATAAGAATAAAATTAAGCTTAAAACATAAAAATATTTAATTAGTAATTTCTTTTTAAAATTATATAAAGAATGTATAAAATGAAAAAAAAGGGTTGGTAAAAAAATTGTACCAACATAACTTAATCTTACACAAAAAAGAGCTGTTGTTTTTTCATAAGTTATCTCTCTCCCAAAAAGAGACCATGCCCATAAAGAAACACTAAAGTTTAACAACATACAGATTCTATTAACATTAGAGGATCTATTTTTTAAATAAACAAAAAGCCCTAGTAAAAAACTGAGTGATCCAGTTATTGCACTAGAGACAATATAATAAGTGTTCATAGGTAAAAATTTTTATTTAATTTGGTTCATCCGAGTATTTAATGGGTAACCGGGTAAAGTTGTAATCCTCCGCAG
>JBBIRM010000144.1:0-7481 GCA_037441765.1 Deltaproteobacteria bacterium
CCTTTGAAGAAGAGCATAGATGAAGGGATTGAATTGGGAAGATGCGCAACGGAGAAGAGGTGAAGAAAGAAAAGAAGAAAATTCTTATTGTTGACGATGAAAGAGATATTGTGAAGGCTTTGATGATTCGGCTTCGGTCAAGAGGATATGAGGTCGCGGTCGCCTACGATGGGGCCCAAGGAGTTTTTATGGTTCATAAAGAGAAGCCAGATTTGATCCTGCTCGATATACGGATGCCAGCAGGGGATGGGTTTAGTGTGGCTGAGAAACTGAAGCAGTCGGACGATACCAGAGCCATTCAAATCATCTTCCTTACCGGGAGCCCAGAAAAAAATGCAGAGGGGAGGGCAATGGAGTTAGGGGCGAGGTTTTATATCAAGAAGCCATATGATCCAGAGGAACTATTGGATGCAATAGAAAGGGCCCTTGACACAAAGACCTGAGGGTTAAAGGAAGACCTATATCATCCTTGGAGATGCAATGTTAAAAGAGGATTTTGTCATCTTTTCTAATATTCGACGCATTTTGATTCGAACCAGTATCGATTATTCAAGGATGGATTTTGGTTGTATCAGAGGGGTGGTCTATTTTCGTGGCCTTTTTCAGTTGCCTCCGCAATTAATCGGAGATGACCAGGAGAAGGTCAGGGAGATTTCAGAGAAAACTCTTTTCTCTCTCGAAAAGAAGGTTAGAAATCTTCCAGGGGTTTCTGATGTTCTTTTTCAATTCGAGAACTGGAGAAAGGAGAGAGGAAAATGGATTCCTATAGAAAGGAAAAAGAAAGTGGAAGAGGTAAAGGAAAAAAGAGATGAGGAGAAGACCCAATCGAATTTATAAAAAGATTTTGAGAGAGATGGAAAAGGCAATCGAACTTCATCCAGATTATGCAGATCTCCACAATCAATTGGGCCTTCTTTTCATTTTACAAGGAGACCTGAAGAAAGCAGAAGGCCATTTCTTAGAGGCCCTTCGAATCAATCCAAAGTATCAGGAGGCCGCAAAGAATCTTGGTTGCCTATACCTTGACATTGGTAGAGGAACTAAGGCCGAGAAGATTTTCGTCACCCAACTGAAAAAGTACCCAAAGGAAGGGACCCTTCACCACCTCTTAGGAATGGTTTACCTCAAAAAGGGAAGGGAGGGAGAAGCCCTCTCCCGGATGGGGAAGGTGGTTCGGTGTTCTTCTTATTATGAGGATTTCTATAAAAAAAACGGGCTCTGGAAAAGGGGGAGACTTGATCTCGGCCAAAAGGCAGAAATTTTCTTAAAGAGGTTTCCTAAGAATTACTTATCTACACAAATTCACCACTGGGTAGGACTTTACCTTGCCAAAAAGGGCCATTATGCCCGGGCGGTTCAGGAGCTGAAAAAGGCGGCGAAACTGAGTCCTGATCAATTTTTATTCCATGCCAATCTCGGAATGGTTTATTATTATCGAGGATCTTATTCGAAAGCGATTCAGGAGTATCAAAAGGCCTTGAAGATCAATCCTCTCTATGGAATGGGGTATGCCCACCTAAGTTATATTTATGGCTTGATGGGGAAAACACGGAAAGCCCTCTGGAATATGGAAAGGGCGGTTGGCATCAATCCCAATTATGCAGACCTCCACTACAACCTTTCCTTACTATATAGTGATAGAAAACGGTATAAAGAGGCCATTTCAGAATTAAAAAAGGCCCTTCAAATCAACCCTCAGTACCTCCTCGCAAGGGTTAATTTAGGTGTCCTCTATGAGGAGCAAAGGAAATACTATTTAGCTAAAAAGGAATATAAGAAGGTACTCCAGATTAACCCTGATGATCGACATGTTCGAAAACGCCTGGAGAGAATCTCCTGAAGGAGGGAAAGGAGGATGGCCTACCCCATTTTAAAGAGTGGATCAGAAGTACGGACAATCCTGGTGGTTCACCAGGGGGCATTGGGGGATTTCATTCTTGCCCTTCCCGTTTTAAAAAATCTACGGGATCAATTCCCACATGCCAAAATGGTCATCTTGGGATATCCGAGGATCCTTGAATTGGCAGAAGGGCATTTCTATGCAGATCAAGTCCTCTCAATCGATCAGAAAGGGATGGCTACTTTCTTTGTCCAGGATGGTTTCTTAGATTATACGCTCTCAGAATTCTTCAAGAAATTTGATATGGTGGTGGTCTTTGGAAAGGATCAAGGAGGAATCCTTCTTCGAAATCTTAAGCGAATTTGCCAGGGCCAAATACTTCATATCAATTCTTTTCCAACATGGGAGGAAAAGATTCATCTGACGGACCACCTCCTTCGCCAACTCTCCAAGTATGGGTTGTCCATTTCGGAGACCTTGCCTAAACTCTTTCTTAATGAATCTGACCGAAGTTGGGGAAATCAATTCTGGAAAGAGAAAGGTTTGGGTGGAGAGGGAAGGGATAATGTGGTGGTGATTCACCCCGGAAGTGGGAGCAAAAAGAAGGTGTGGCCTGTGGAAAGATTTGCTCAACTTGTTCAAACCCTTCAGAGTCATTTCTCCCTCCAATTCCTCATAGTCATCGGGCCAGCAGAAGGGATAGAGGTCCAAAGAGTCTTTGAGAGATTAGGGAAACCTTCCCCCATTGTCGTGAGGGGATTTTCCCTCATTCGACTTGCCTCAGTAATGGAAGGAAGTGGACTATTCATTGGAAATGATTCAGGCATCACCCATATGGCTTCTGCATTGGGAATTCCTACGATTGCCATTTTTGGACCGACGGATCCAAAAGTTTGGTCTCCGAGAGGAGAGAAGGTTATCGTTGTTCGTAGAGAGATACCTTGCTCGCCCTGCTCTGAGGAACGGTTCTTCCTTTGTAAAAATTTCGAATGTTTAAGATCTATTGAAACCAATGATATACTGAAGGCGATAGGCAAGATGGGACTGAAATTCCATTTTAGAAAGGAGAAAGAAGATGGAAGAGAAGAAAGTCGGTGAGGTTATCAAGTTTTTTGGGAAGATTAGTGTGGCGGCCATTCGGCTTACCGATACCTTAAAGGTAGGAGATAAGGTCCATATTGTCGGCCATACCACTGACATCACCCAAACGGTGGAGTCCATGCAGATTGAGAATAAGAATGTTCAGGAGGCAGGTCCTGGCGCAGATATCGGGATTAAGGTGAAAGAAAGAGTTAGGGAGCACGATAACGTTTATAAAATTGTGGAGTGAACCCCTATCTATCTTTCCGAAGGATGGGGTTTCTCTCCATAGAATTTGAAATTGCCTTCATCCCCAGTTTGGAAAACTGAGGGCGAAGGATGATACGGGTGAAGGAGTGATCCTCAGAGAGGCAATGGGAGGGGAGGATAGATGTCTTACCTGTGGAAAGAAAGACCGACCTCTTTCCCATACCCTTCCCATCTGTTTGGATTGCCTTCGCTCAGGGAGGAAAGATGTTCAGCCTTTTATCGAGGAGGCCCATCATCGATGTAGACTCCCCTTTCGCTTAGTCGATCGACCTCCAAAGGATGAGAATGGAGTTCCTTGCTCGATCTGCATCAATCAATGTAGAATCCCTGAAGGTAGATGGGGTTACTGTGGGTTAAGGACACAGAAAGAGGGGGTTCTCACTGGGGTATCAGCAGAGAAGGGAAATGTGAGCTGGTATTTTGATGGATTGCCTACGAACTGTGTTGGAGATTGGGTCTGTGCGGGCGGGACGGGGGCTGGGTATCCCAGATATGCCTATAGAGATGGGCCTGAGTATGGTTTTAAAAACCTGGCAGTCTTTTACCATGGGTGCTCCTTTGATTGCCTCTTCTGTCAGAATTGGACATATAGAGAGAGGGTTTGGGATCAAGAGAGGGTCAGTCCTGAAAGACTGGCAAAGGTGGTCGATGAAAAAACCAGTTGTATCTGCTATTTTGGTGGCGATCCAACGCCTCAACTTCCCCATGCCATCCTGACAAGTCAAAAAGCACTCGAGAGAGCAAAGGGAAGAATCCTTCGAATCTGCTGGGAGACGAATGGTTCAATGAATCCACACCTGTTGGAAGAGATGATGGAACTGTCTATTACTTCAGGGGGATGCCTCAAATTTGACATCAAGGCCTGGAACGACTCGCTCCACCAGGCTCTCTGTGGAGTTTCCAATAAGAGGACAAAAGAGAATTTCGAACATGCCAGTCAATGGGTTGAAAGGAGAGAGAATCCTCCGCCTCTTATCGCCAGCACCCTTCTTGTTCCTGGATATATTGATGAGGCGGAGATTCGAGAGATTTCGAGATGGATCGCATCTCTCAATCCAGACATTCCCTACTCCTTATTGGTCTTTTATCCGCAATTCTTTTTTAGAGATTTGCCTACTACTTCAAGAGATATGGCATTTCGCTGTAAAGAGGTGGCTGAGGAGGAAGGGCTTAGAAGAGTTAGAATAGGAAATTTACATTTGCTCTATGCACGGGGAAAAAGATTTTAATTCTTTTTTCAATAGGGTAATATATCAATCTAAAGGGATGACCCATATGGCAATTAAATTAGGATTTGCAGAGAAGGGATTAAAGGTTTATCAAAGAACTTTTCCCTGAACGAAAGATCGAATAAAGAAAAACAATGAGAACAGGCGTTGCCAATCTTCCGCTTCATTATGGGAAGGCACCATCTTGGCTGTTCCAGAGGATGAAGAGCCTCTCAAGGGAGATTTCGCTTTTCATTATAGATGAGTATGGGGCAGATGAGATGCTTCGCAGGCTTTCGGATCCCTTCTGGTTTCAGGCCTTTGGTTGTGTGCTCGGCTTTGATTGGCACTCGAGTGGAGTAACAACGACTGTTTGCGGAGCACTCAAGGAAGGTTTGAAGGGTATGGAAAGAGAGTTAGGTTTTTACATCGCAGGAGGAAAAGGAAAGACGTCAAGAAAGACCCCTCAGGAGATCAAAGAGATCTGTCATCAAGCATCGATGGATGGCTCTTCCCTGATCTATGCAAGCAGAATGTCTGCCAAGGTCGATAGCGCTGCCCTTCAGGATGGTTTTCAAATCTATCATCACACCTTTCTCTTCACCCGATCGGGCAAATGGGCAGTGGTCCAACAAGGGATGAACGAAGAGTCTTGCTATGCCCGAAGGTATCATTGGTTAAGCGAGGGGGTGAGGGACTTTGTCTGCGAGCCTCATTGGGCAGTCTGCAGTGACCAGAGAAAGCGATGTTTAAACTTGGTGGCCTTGGAAAGTGAAAAGACGCGAGAGGCCATCACAAGGTTATCATGGGAAAGACCAGAAATTCTGATATCAGAGGCAAAGAGGATAAAAGAGCTTTATCTCCCGAAGGAACATTCCATCCCGATGGAAGACGTCCGGGTCGAAAGATTGGAAAAATCTTTTATTCAGATTTATGAGAATTCTCCAGAAAATTTTGAGGAACTTCTTGCAGTCCGGGGTGTGGGCCCCAAGAGCCTTCAAGCACTAAGTCTGATTTCTGAATTGATTTACGGTGCAAAACCAAGTTTTAAGGACCCCGCCCGATTCAGTTTTGCTCATGGTGGAAAGGATAGCCATCCCTATCCTGTAGATCGAAAGGTCTATGATCAATCGATTGAAATTTTGAAAAATGCTATCGATAGAGCAAAGGTAGGGGACCGGGAGAAGGTAGATGCCATCAAACGTTTATCTGGGTTTATTGGGTTATGAATGTAGAGTTGCCAGTAAATTCGGAATCCTGATTTCATGGATTGGGGTATGCGATTTATTGCTGATTTTCATATTCATTCCAAATACAGCCGAGCGACCAGTAAAGAGATGGAGGTTGAAACCCTTGCACGGTGGGCAAAGAAAAAGGGAATCACACTTCTTGGCACAGGCGATTTTACCCATCCGACCTATTTCGTCGAACTTCGATCAAAACTTAAGCCCTCTGGAAATGGACTTTTCCAATTAAAAAAAGGAGATCATGGAGTCCACTATATGTTGACCACCGAGGTTAGTAATATCTACACACAGAATGGAAGGGTAAGAAGAATCCACCATCTTATCTTTGCCCCAGGTTTTGAAGTGGCTGAGACCATTCGGTCAAAATTTGGTAATCTCGGGAAGCTCTCATCCGACGGGAGGCCTATTTTCAATTTTTCCTCAAAAGAGTTATTGAAAATGATTCTTGATATATCCCCCGATTGTTTGGTCATTCCCGCCCATGCTTGGACGCCATGGTTTTCGATATTCGGAGCCAATTCAGGATTCGATTCGATTGAAGAATGTTTTGGAGAACTATCCAAATATATCTATGCCATTGAAACAGGCCTCTCCTCCGATCCAGAAATGAATTGGAGACTCTCTGCCCTTGACCCTATAACGTTGATCTCCAATTCGGATGCCCACTCCCCTAACCGAATTGGAAGGGAGGCCAATGCTTTTGATTGCGAACTGGATTATAAAGAGATCATCGATGCCATTCGAAAGAAGGATCGTAAAAAAATTCTTTACACCATAGAGTTCTTTCCTGAAGAGGGGAAATACCATTTCGATGGTCACAGGCAATGCGGGGTGATATTTTCTCCTAAGGAAACAAGGACCAATCAGTATCTCTGCCCGAAATGTCACAAGAGGCTGACCGTTGGGGTGATGCATCGGGTTGAGGAACTTTCAGATAGACCAGAGGGCTTTATCCCGAGAAATGCTATACCTTCCATTCATTTGATCCCTCTGGAGGAGATCCTCGCAGAGGCGATGGGCTATCGGATAGGGACGAAAGCAGTGGAGACTGAATATGATAGATTGACAGAGCGAGGAGGTTCTGAATTTCATATCCTCCTCGATGCTACTCCAGAAGAATTGGCTACTTTTGTTCCCCTGAAAATTCTGGAGGGTATCATTCGGATGAGGAAGGGTAGGGTTTCAATCATTCCAGGTCATGATGGGGTTTACGGGAAGATTTCGCTCTTTCCCGAGAAAAAGGAAGAAGGGGAATCGGAAGAGCAACTAAAATTATTTTAGATTAAGGCTTTTTCACCCTACTTACACAGTTCATAAATTCATTCTCAATACCTTTTTCAGAACACTGATTTATTTTTTAACCTTAGAATCAGGAATTTTAAACTTTGTTTGGATTATGATCAAGGTGGGTTGCTGTGGTTTTCCCGTTAAAAGGGAAATTTACTGCCGGAATTTCCAGGTGGTGGAAATCCAACAGACCTTCTATCAACTCCCCCTACTCCGCACAGGGAAACTATGGAGAGAAGATGCCCCTTCGGATTTTGAATTTACAATGAAGGCCTGGCAACTCATCACACATGAACCTTCCAGCCCCACCTATCGAAGATTGAGATTGAAGATCCCTGAAAAGAAGAAAAAGGCTTACGGTTTATTTAAATGGACAGAAGAGGTGGAGGAGGCGTGGCTTAAAACAAAAGAGTTTGCCTTAACATTGGGGGTTGAGAAGATCCTTTTTCAATCACCTGCAAGTTTTTACCCGTCGGATGAGCATATAGAAAACCTGAGGCAGTTTTTTAAAAAAATAGACAGAGGGTCTTTTACACTCATCTGGGAGCC
>JBBIRM010000145.1:0-7460 GCA_037441765.1 Deltaproteobacteria bacterium
CGGCCGACCTCCTGCTCCCAAGGCAGGCGCGCTAACCAGTCTGCGCTACGCCCCGGCTTAATAACAAATGAAAAATATTAACCCTCCATTCCCCCTTTGGTAAATATTCTTCTCAGTTTCCTCAGGGCTTTGCCCCGATGGCTGATTCTGTTCTTCTCTTCGATGGAAAGCTCGGCCATGGTCTTCCCATATCGTGGAAGAAAAAAAAGCGGGTCATATCCAAACCCTCTTTTCCCAACCTCCTTCAGTCCAATTCTACCCTGACATGATCCTTCTACAATAGCCTCTCTTCCATCAGGGGAGACTAAGGCTAAGACACATTTAAACCTTGCCTTTCTTTTAGATGGGGGAATCCCTTCCATCTCTTTAAGAAGTTTTCGGTTATTTTCTTGGTCTGAAGCCTTCTCTCCAGCATATCTTGCTGAATAAGGCCCAGGTAATCCTTTCAATGCTTCTACCTCTAAACCCGAATCATCAGCGATTGTCAATTTTTTAAAGTAAGTTGCATAGAACCTGGCCTTTTTCAGGGCATTCTCAGTAAAAGTCTTCCCATCTTCTTCAACATCTGGTACATCTGAAAAATCATTTAGTGAATAGAGACGAATTCTTAACCCCCTTAAAGCCTTTCTTATCTCACGGACCTTGCCCGAATTTTTAGTTGCAATCACCAACTCCAATGGTCTTTTAATTTTGGCCCTTCCCTTCCAAAACCCTTTTCTGAATTTTTGTAAGTTCCTTTATCCCCTTTTGAGCGACTTTTGTCAACTCATCCATCTCTTTCTTTGTAAAGGTGGCCACCTCCGCCGTTCCCTGGATTTCCACAAACTTTCCGCTTCCAGTCATCACAACATTCATATCCACATCTGCCCTGGAATCCTCTTCATAATTTAAATCCAGTAAGATTTTTCCTCCTACCTTCCCTACACTCACTGCTGCCACTGAATCTCTGACAGGAAGTTTTTCTATCATTCCCAATTTTATCATCTTTCTAAAGGCATCTACTAATGCTACATAGGCTCCTGTGATCGATGCGGTCCTTGTCCCACCATCAGCCTGGATGACATCACAGTCTATCCAGATCGTCCTTTCCCCAAATGCAGTTAGATCGGTCACAGACCTTAGGGACCTTCCAATCAATCTCTGAATCTCAAAAGTCCGGCCATTGCCTCCCCCTCTGTCTCTGGGAGTGCGTGTATTGGTGGAACGGGGAAGCATGGAATATTCTGCGGTGATCCAACCTCTTCCAGTATTTTTTAAGAAAGGGGGAACTCTCTCTTCCACACTGGCTGAACAGATGACTTTTGTTTCCCCCATTTCAATGAGGACTGACCCTTCTGCGTGTCGCAGATAATCTCTAATAATTTTAACCGGTCTCAGGGTTCGTGGCCCTCTCCCATCTGAACGAATCATCCTTGCCTCCATCAAAAATATTCACAAAAAAAGAGTTAAAAGTCAACCTTAGAAGATTTGCCCCTTACCCAAGAAAGAAGAATTCCTGTCAAACCAAAGATAAGCATCAATTTCCAGACGTCTTGAATACCTTCAAGGGAAGGAATTCCATTGCCTGGTTTGGATAGGTCCTCGGGGATTCTTAATGCAATCACCATTTCTGCAAAGGCAACCCCGACCATTAAGCCGAGGTTTCTTGAGAAGGCCAATAGACTGGAAGCTATTCCCACATGTTCTCGAGGCAGGGAGCCGATGATTGCACTGTTATTGGCAGGATTGAAGAGTCCTATCCCAATGCCAAGAATGATCTGCCTCCATATAATCTCAAACGTACTTGCATTGGTCTGTAAGAAGGTGAAAGAGAAAACGGTAAATGAGGTTAGGAATAACCCGATTGTTGCAGGAACTCTTACCCCAACACGGTCAGATATCCTTCCCCCAATGGGGGCCATAACCATTACGGTTAGAGAGACCGGAAAGATGAGCATCCCCACTTCAGAAGGTGAGTATTTCAAGATGTTTTGAAGGAAGAAAGGGAGGACAAAGTTATGAGCTCCATTCATCCAAAAAGAGAGAAGACCTGCGACGAGGGAGGAGAGAAAGAGCCTCTTTCTGAAAAGATGGAGGTTTAACAGGGGGAGGGGAGATTTTATCTCCACCAGAATAAATAGACCTAAGCAGAAAAGGCTTAAGAAGATCCATGCAAAACCCATTCGATTGATAAATAGAAGAAGAGATGAGAGGAAAAAAAATAACATTATTGCCCCTAAGAGATCAACCCTTGGAGTTTGCTTTCTTCCATCCCTGCTTAAAAATTTTGAAGAAAGGAGGATCCCAATGGTACCAATGGGGAGATTGATAAAGAATACAGATCGCCATCCAAAATGTTCTACCAAGAAGCCTCCAAGAATAGGGCCGGCTATAAAACCTATAGAGACAATGGAACCAAGGATGCCCAAGGCCTTCCCCCGTTCTCCCTCAGGATAGGCAGTAGTGAGGATAGCCGGGCCAATGGCCATTAGTGCAGAGGCACCTAAACCCTGCAGCATCCTTGAACCGATAAGAAAAGAAATTGAAGGGGAAAGGCCACAAAGGGCCGAGCCCAGGGTAAAAGTGAAAAACCCAAAGAGATAGATCCTTCTCTGGCCAAAGAGGTCAGATAATTTTCCCATCAATAAAAGAAAGCCTGTGATTATGATGAAATAAGCCGTCACCACCCATGCCACCGCCTTTAGATGAGTGTTTAAAGATTGGGTGATTGTAGGCAGAGAAATATTCACAATGCTCGCATCAAGGGTGGACATAAAGACCCCGATGGAGACATTTAATGTTACCCAACCACGACTTTTCCATCCCGAAAAGATCATCTATATCTTATTTCTAAAAAGGTTAGTGATTTTTTTCCTGAATAATCTTTTTTAAGTTTTGGCCAAATTTAACCCAATTCTCAATAGATCTTCAAGAGATTGAAAAATTCTTTCTTATCGAATTCAAAGAAGCATGTATTGAAACAAGAAAGAAAAATGGTTATTATTTTTTATCATTATTTTTTGTTGGAAGAAGAAAAATCATTTGGAGGAGTGAGGATTATGGTTAAGGAGAATCAGGAGAGGAAATTTACTGGAGCATCAAAATATGTGCTCGATGAGGAACTTGCAAAGATTGTTAACATCTCCATCGCCCTGGAGATGCCACTCCTGCTTAAAGGAGAACCAGGGACAGGCAAGACTATGTTAGCCTATGCTATTGCAGAGGCATTTCAAATGCGACTTATTGTTCTCAATGTCAAATCTAACATGAAACTTGTTGATACCCTTTACCAGTATGACACATTAACTCGCCTAAATGACAGTCGTTTTGGAGACTCCAAAAGGGACGTGAGCAATATTGAGGAATATATAAGAATGGGTAAGATCGGGCAGGCCTTTGTGTCCGAGGAGAGAGTGGTCCTTCTCATTGATGAGATCGATAAGGCGGATACAGATTTTCAAGATGATATGCTTGATGTACTCGATCAGATGGAATTCGATATCATTGAGATTGACAAGACCATCAAAGCCAAACACAGGCCGATAATCATCATAACCTCCAATGCGAAAAAGGATCTTTCGGATCCATTTCTGGGTCGTTGCAACTTTCATCACATTGCCTTTCCAGAGCCTGAGATGATGCGGAGAATCATTCAGGCCCACTTCCCTTCGATTGATAGAGAATTACTCGAAAGCGCGGTTAGGACATTTTATCGCCTCAGGGAGATCAAAGGGGTTGAGAAGAAACCCGCCACCCGTGAATTGATTAACTGGATCAGGGCACTCAGGGCGGACCCTGACTTCAGGGTAAAGGATTTAATTAAAGGAGAGGTTCCTTACTTAGGAGTCCTCTTTAAGAAGAGCCCGGACTATGTGGTTGCCCAAAATGCAGTGGCAAGGTTTAGGGTATAAGTTCGCACAAATATTTTTACTATTCCACTAATCCATGGGGAAGTGATGTTTGTTGATTTTTTCTACCTCCTTAAAAAAGTTGGAATCCCTGTCTCCCCCACCTCCTTTCTAAGGCTTCAGAAGGCCTTGAGCATGGGGCTGATTAATTCGATTGATGACTTTTATACAGGTGCCCGCACCATTCTCGTCAAGAGCGAAAGATATTTCGATCTTTACGACCAGGTCTTTGCCCATCATTTTCAGGGTGCTGAGATGAAGGAACCCACCGAGTTTGAACTATCAGAGATTGTCCGCGCACTGCTTGATGAATGGTTGAAAGACCCAAAGGTCTTAGCAGAGGCCCTTGGAGTAGATGAAGCAGAATTAAGTAGATTAAGCCCTGAAGAACTGATTCAATACTTTCTGGATCGATTAAAGGAGCAGACCGAGGCTCATCATGAGGGGAGTAGATGGATTGGAACCCGAGGAACCTCACCGGTTGGCCATTCGGGCTATCACCCTGGAGGGATGAGAGTTGGAGGGGTTTCAAGAAATAAATCTGCGGTTAAAGTGGCTATGGATCGAAGGTATCGTGATTATTCTCAGGAAGGACCATTGACCCAATCACAGATCGGTGAGGCCCTGAAGCGACTGAGAAACTTAATCCCCGTGGGTCCAAAAGATAAGGTGAATATCGAGAAGACCATCTATCAAACGATGAAAAATGGAGGAGAGATAGAGATTGTTTTTGATCGAAGCCTGAAGGATAGACTTAAAGTGATCTTAGCAATTGACAATGGCGGATGGTCTATGGAACCCTATGTGGGATTAGTACAAACACTTTTTAACTACGCTCGGGCTCAATTTAAGGATCTAAAGACTTTTTACTTCCACAATACGATATATGATTACCTCTGGGAGGACCCACCCAGACGCTTCAAACCCTTTCCAGTAGATGAGCTGGTCCGCTTCGATCCAGAAACGAGGTTCATCATCGTAGGAGATGCAAGCATGGCTCCCTATGAATTGATAGCGACCGATGGGTCAATCCATATTGAAGAGAGGTCTGGCAAACCAAGTTACGATAGGCTTCAATTCATTGCAAAAAACTTTCCCCATGCTGTCTGGATCAATCCAGTCATGGCGGAGGAATGGCCTTACACCCGCACCATCCAATATATTCGAGAAATCTTTCCTATGTTTGAACTCACCCTCGATGGCTTGGAGAAGGCTGTCACCTATATGATGAAGAAAAATTGACCTTTTTATGGGTAAAAAATTTCTCTTCTCCTTTACTCTACTTATATTATTATTTTTCCTCGGATGCGAGAAGGCCCAAATTACTGGAGTGGGATCTGAAGGTATCGACTTCTCTCAAGGCCCCGTTCAATCTTCCCTCCCTTCCAGTGAGCCTATCCTCAAGGAGACGAGAGAGGGAAGATTCACCCTCACTCCTTTAACAGAGTATAAACTTACGGGAATGGTTGTGAGCGTTAGATCTTATTCTGATGGTTGGGAGTCATTGGTTTCACCATACGATCTGGCTATAGTGTGGGGGAAATTAACGGAGCCCGAATATGAAAGATTTATTTCTTATAGCCAGAGGGATAGGTGGTATTTTTATAGATACCAGAAGGATTGTCCACTCGATGAGACCTACATCATCTCTCACTCCTCCAACAATCACATCATCCCTGACAATGAAAATATCCGGCGTGCCCTAAAAACCATTAAGAAAAAGGATAAGGTTGTGTTGGAGGGTTTTCTGGTCAATGTGAAAGGAAATTATAAGGGTCAGGAGGTCTACTGGAATACGAGCCTCTCCCGTTCGGATACAGGAAATGGGTCTTGCGAAATCATCTATGTTTCTAAGATTAGAATCAATGATAATATCTATGATTAGAACAAATGAAGTTTTATCGAAGAGCGCCAGTCCTTTTTAGCAAGGGGAGAGGGTCAACAAAGTGTTTATCCAGACCTAACTGTTCTGAAGACAGACCAAAGGACAATCCCATCAACTGGGTAAAATAAAGGATGGGGAGGTTGAAAGACTCCTTAAACTCCTCCTCGATCTGTTTCTGACGTGCATCAAGATTGACATGGCACAGTGGGCATGCAACCACAATGGCATCTGCTCCAACTCCCTTTGCATTCCTTAGAATCTTTCTGCTTAGTTCCAGGGCAATCGGAAGTTGTGTGATTCCAAGCGAAACCCCACAGCACCTTGTCTTATAGGACCAATCCAATGGACTCATTCCAAGGACCTTCATTAATCGGTCCATCTGGGTGGGATATTCGTAATCCTTAACCTCTGTGATTTTTGGAGGTCGTGTAATAATACATCCATAATAACAGACTACCTTCAGCCCTCTAAGTGGGTGGGTTACCTTAGAGGCTACTCTTAAATATCCAATCTTCTCTGTAACTGTGTTAAGAAGATGTTCCACCTTCGTTCCATTTAAGGAGAGATCTAAAATCTCCTGGCTAACCCTATCCCTTAAATCCTTATCTTCTTTAGTCTCCTTCAATGCCACCCTCATTCTTAAAAAACAGGAGGGGCAAGGGGTTGTGATGTATTGGAAGCCTTCTGCACGGATTAAGGCAATATTTTTCATTGGAAGTAAGGTTGATAGAAAATGGTCTGTGGAATGGGTGGGAGTTGTTCCACAACATCCCCATCCTTCTGGCTCATGGAGGGGAAAACCGAGTTGGTTAAATACCGCTTTGGTAGAAAGATCATACTCTTTTGAAGTGCCATGAAGACTACATCCTGGGAAATAAGCGATTCCATCCCTTTGCTCAATCCTCTTGTCCTTGGGCTTGGGTTTACCAAAAGAGGGGAAGATTTTCAATTTTCCATTTTTAAACATCTTTAAAGCCATCGGGAGATCATTTTTCCAGACCTGCTTTATGTCAAGTTGACCTTTTAGCCACTGACGGAGGTAGATCTCTCCCATCAAACCCGCTTCATACATTCTTCCAAACCATCTTATCCCTCTCAAAGCGGAGCGATAGAAGAGAGGAACAGAGGGAACCTTCGATTCAATTCCCTCCTTCTGTGCCATAATTTTTAGGGCATCCATGATCCTTGTGATGTTGATATCGTGCGGACATCGAGTGGCACAGGTTTCACACATCGCACAGAGCCAGATAGTTTTTGAGTGAAGAACCATCTCCTTCTGTCCTAATTGAATCGCCCTCATCACTTGATTGGGGGCGAGGTCGAAGTGTTCGACCACAGGACAACCCGATGAACATTTCTGACATTGATAACAGAGAAAGACATTTTCTCCGGTCTCCTTGCGGATGGTTTCAGCAAAATCACTATTCAATCTCACTTGCATCTATCGTATCCTTTTATATTGTTTCCGTGGCCTAAAGGCACACAACCTATCTTTTATAACTGTGGTCTGGGTAGCAATCCTGCCATCTCGGCGATCTCCCTTACCTTCTCCTCCCACTCAATAGCCATGATATGAATCCCACGCACCCCGGGGATCTCTCTGAGCCTCTGGATCGTCTCAACACAGATCCTTATCCCCTCCTCAGACTGCTTCTCCTTTGGCACCCCCTTGAGCCTATCTATCATCT
>JBBIRM010000146.1:0-7439 GCA_037441765.1 Deltaproteobacteria bacterium
CGTCTCCAACTTCAATGACTGTTCCTACATTGGTTAGGCTTATTGAAGCACCGAAACGTTCTATCTGTTCTTTAATGACTGCCACAATATCATGTTCTCGTGTTGCCATATTAATCCTCTCTTAACCTTCCTCAGAAAATAAGAGTCTAATGGTAAGTGTAGCAACAGATCCCCATCTCCTTAACACCCACACTTTCCTTCTCTATCGGCCGGCCTCCACCAGACTCTTTTTCAAACTCTCTAATCTCTGACGAATGCTTCCATCTATAAGCATATCGCCCACTCGGGCAACAAATCCTCCAATAATGGCAGGGTCCACTCTATGATCAATGACCACTTTTCGTTCCATCAATTTTCCAAGGCCCATAGAAAGAAAATCTTTCTCCTCATCGCTAAGGGGGACAGCAGAAATCACCTTAGCCCGCTCCACGCCTCGATGGGCATCGAGTAAGGCAAGGTAGTTTTGGTAGATATCCTCAATAAGCCTCAACGTGCCCTTTTGGACAAGGAGAAGGGTGAGATTTATGGCAAGAGGATGTATTTCTCCCAAGTGGTTAAGAAGGAGTTCTTTCTTTGTCTCAAAGGGAAGCCTTGGACTTTCGAGCAGGGTCATAAAGTCTTCATCAGTGCTTATCTCGAGAATTTTCTCCAAAGCCTCCCGCCACTTCTCGAGTTCGTTTCTTCCCAAAGCCAACTCAAAAACGGCTTGGGCATATCGTTTTCCAGAACCGATTCTTGGCATCTCTTTTTCTTAAATGAAGAGGTCAACTTTTTTTGAAAATGGTGCTCTGTTGAAGTGTCTCTTCAATCAGTTTTCGATGTTTCTCCTTGTCCAGGGTCTCCTGAATCACTTTTTCAGCAGCCGCTATGGCAATCTCTACAAACTCCTTTCGCAGGTTATCAACAATCTTCTCTCGCTCTGATTCCAATTCTGCCCGAGTGCGCTCAATCATTGCCTGAGCCTGTTTGGCTGCCTCTTGTCGCGATTCATCCTTCAGCCTTTCCCCGGTTTGAAGTGCTTGATTGATAAGGGCTTGGGCTTCTTGACGTCCCTGATCGATCTGTCTCTGGACTTCGACCCTGGCCTGCTCATATTCCTTTTTGGTCGCCTCCGCCAGATCCATCGCTTCTTTAGTCCTTCGGGCCCTTTCATCTAGCATCTTCAATACAGGCTTATAGAGGAAAAGGCGTAGAAGGACAAGAAGCACAATGAAATTGATGACGAATACGACCAATAACGGTAAATTAATACCAAGGCTGGCAAAACCTCCCATATCTTCCTCTTAAGTGATGGATAGTCAGGAGACAAAGATCTCCCAAAGGTCTACCCCCGCAGGACAAGAAATGTCACAAGTCCTGCCATGGAAAATACCAGTAGCACGATTGTAATCATGATGAGCGCCAAACTAATGGGTAACCCACCGCCTCCGTTGTCCATGATGGCACCTCCTTATTTGACAACCATTGCTAAGATGATGCAGACAATCAATACGTAAATTCCGATGGCCTCAGCGAGCGCCCCGATCAAGATCATGTTGGTGAGGATCGCTCCGCGCGCTTCAGGGTTTCGTCCCAAGGACTGCATGGCTGAAAACCCGATCAAGCCCAATGCCAATGCTGGTCCAAAGAAACCCAACCCCGCAGCCAAGCCGATAACTAACATCTTCATTACTTCAGGTGTCATAGACCATCCTCCTTTCCTCTATGGATTAGTGTTCTTCTTCATGCGGTGATACAGCGATCGTTCCAAAGACCAATGTTAAGCCTGAAAAGATCAGAGCCTGAATTAATCCGATCAGAAGTTCTAAGCTATAAAAAGGAATCGTAAAGATTAAAGGGATCAAAAAACAGGATACCAGGATCAGGATTTCGCCTGCAGTCATATTTCCGAAGAGACGAAAGGTGAAACTGAGCATTCGGGTCAGATGGCTGAATATTTCGAGAACACCCACGAACATGTTAATGAATCCAAAAACAATATTCATGGGCGCTGATTTAATCTTTCCAGTAAAGAGTTCCTTTAACCCCTGTAAAAACTGGCGAAGGTTGATAAACTCTCCAAGATAACGGAAGCCCCCTACCGCCCTCATCCCCCAGCTCTCAACAAAGAAAAATGACATAAGGGCGATGGAGAGCGGAACATTGATATCTGTATTTGCTGCCCTGAAGATGGCTACAAACTCATGCTCATGATAGATCCCAATTGTTCCAAAAAAGGGGAGAAGGGCAAGATAGGCATTTGAGATGACGTAAATAAAGATCGTTGCCACCCCTGGGAAAAGCATTCGAGCATGTTTTTTACCCGCAACACTTTCAACAAAGTTCAGTAATCCCTCTACGATCACTTCTGCCATAGCCTGTCGCCTGCTCGGGATCAGTTTCATCTTTCTGGTAAGAAAGATCGATAGAAGGAGCAATACCAGCATGGTAAACCAGGAAGCAATAAGGGTGTTGGTAATTACGAAATTACCCACATGGATGAGAGGTTCAGCAGGAAGGGAGACATGGGGTCTTGGAACTTTAAAGATGGCAGGGGGTTCTTTCCCAAAGAAACTGGATCCAAGAGGACCAAAGATTAAACCCACTCCAAAGAGAAGAAGAACCGGGACAAAAAAAAGGATGAGAATTTTTAGTTGGCCTCTACCCATTTGCTTTATTCTTTTTCGATTCCTTCCTTATTCTTTCTTCCTCAGCCTGATACCGAAGAAGCATTCTTAATAGCCCAGCAAAAGCAATGACCGTTCCCACCCCAAGTCCGATAAAGGTGAACAGAGGGCGTTTATTAAGCATCTCAGGGCGATCGAGCCAGTAACCAATCCCTACAGGCACGATCAAACTCAATGCAACATACCACCCGACCGTAAGTAAGAATTGAAGGGGCCTTACCCACTCTTTCAGAGATCCCTCCAAAAACGGTTAGGCAAATATTAATTTGCCCCCTTTATTTAAAGGTTTACTACAAAAGGTTCAATTTGGGGGAGAAATAAATTGTGAATTAGTTAACATACATTTAAAAAGATGTCAATGGTTTTTTTATTTTTTAATTTCAAGGAGTTAGATGTTCTCCCTTATGGGGGACAACTTGAAGACTTTCTTCTTTAGTATGGACTTCTCGCATCTTGCATTGGCCCTCAAGGATTCCACCCTCATTGACAATGAGGATCGGAGTGTAGAGGGTTCCAAAGACCTTTCCCGTAGGATGGATTTCCACTCTCTCTTTTACAAATATCTCTCCTTCCACAAGGCCATTGATAATGATCGAGTTGACCTCCAGTTTTCCCTTCACCACAGCGGTTTGGCCAACAACCAATGTTCCACTTTTAAAGATCTCACCTTCAAACCTCCCTTCCAATCGAAACACCCCTTCAAACGTCATCTTTCCTTCAAAGACAGTCTCCTTACCCAAAAATGCGCTGATTTCTTCAGAGGAAGATGAAGGTTTTGGGCTCACTTTTTCTAAGATGGATTTTCTTTTTAACATTTGGACTCCTTTCGTAATTATAATGGGGGGAGATAATCTTTCTAAATTTTAAGATTTGAATTTTGAATTTGTTTTGAACTTCGATATTCGAATTTCGGATTTTTTATTTACCAATGATGGTTTCAACAATTCTTGTTAGGTCTTCATCAGAATAGTATTCAATTTCAATCTTTCCTCTCTTCCCCCTTGGAGTAATGCGAACTTTTGTGCCCAGATAGTTTCTTAAAGAATCTTGAAAGCTGAGAAGGATGCTTTCCAATTCCAACTTTTTATTTTGAGATGGAGTCTTCCTCTGTTTGCCTGACCATCTTCGGGCCAAGATTTCTGCATCTCTTACCGAAAGGTTATTTTTAATAATGAGGGCACAGAGTTCTTTCTGTTTCTCCTTCGAATCAAGGCTCAGGATGGCTCTGGCGTGTCCAGAGGTGATACGATTTTTCAGGATTTCATTTCTTATCTCAAGGGGAAGTTTTAAGAGGCGAAGGGCATTGGTAATGGTGGTTCGATCCCTTCCAAGTCGGGTGGCCAGATCTCCCTGGCTGAGCCCAAAATCTTCAATTAATCTTTTAAAGGCCTCTGCCTCCTCAATTGGGTTTAGATCCTCCCTCTGGAGATTTTCGATAAGTGAGAGTTCCATGGCCTCTCTCTCATCACTCTCTTTGAGTATGACCGGAACCTCCTTCAGCCCTGCCTTCTGGGCCGCTCTCCAGCGCCTCTCCCCAACGATAAGTTCATAGCCCTGATCGACCCTTCGGACGATTAGAGGTTCGAGAATTCCTTTCTCCTTGATGGATTCTGCGAGTTCCTGAAGTTTTGCTTCATCAAAATATTTTCTGGGTTGAGAACGGTTTGGGATGATTTCTTCAATCCCACAGTAAAAAAGTCTCTTCGGTTCTTCCTCTCCAAATTCCGGAAGGAGTGCTCCTAAACCTTTTCCCAGAGCCATCTTTTTAGTCGCCATCTTTTCTCCCGTGGTCCATGATTTCTTTGGCTAAATTTAAGTAACTCTCAGCCCCCTTAGAATGGATATCATATAATAGGGCCGGTTTCCCATGGCTGGGAGCTTCGCTCAGCCTTATGTTTCTGGGGATGATCGTCTTAAATACCTTGTCCTTGAAGTGATTTCTCACTTCGTTGGCAACCTGATGAGAGAGGTTGTTCCGTGTATCGAACATGGTGAGAAGAATTCCTTCGATCTGAAGTTTTGGGTTGAGAGACTGTTTGATCAGGCGAATCGTCTTGAGGAGGTGGCCTAACCCTTCAAGGGCATAGTATTCACACTGGAGAGGAATGATTACTGAGTGGGCTGCAGTCAGCGAGTTAATCGTCAATAGACCCAATGAAGGGGGACAGTCAATAAAGATGTAATCATAGTCGGCTTCCACCTCTTTGATGAGGTGCTCTAACTTCCTCTCACGATCTCTCTCCTGGATCAACTCCACTTCTGCCCCGATCAGGTCCATGTTGGAGATAACTACATCCAAATAGGCCAGGGAGGTTTTTTTAATCATCTCACGGAGGCCAGAGCCTCTAAGCAATGCCTGATAAATCGTGCCATTTAATTGCTCCTTACTTAACCCAATACCACTTGTTGAATTTCCTTGAGGGTCGATGTCTATGAGAAGGACTTTCTTTTCTGCCACGGCAAGGGAAGCCGAAAGATTAACCGCTGTGGTGGTCTTCCCAACCCCTCCCTTTTGATTGGCAATACAAATGACCCTGGCCATAGGATTTCCTAAGAAATATTTAAAACAAAGAATACTGGTTTTCTCAATCTTTTATCCATTATTCCAATGGCCCATTCTTTCTATCATTCCATTTTATCAAAATATAATCTTTATACCATAAAAAAGGGATAGATGAAAAGACAAAACTTATATAAGATTTTCTCCGACATCCCTACCCGATTCCCCGGATGTGTGAGGTGTTACTTGTTTCTCAAAGAGGAGAAGGGTTCTTTTAAAGGAACTGAAGGGGAGGTAGAAGGAGACTGTCTTTTTCAAACAATATTGTATGGCATCTTCTTCGGTGAGGCATTGTATTTCTTGACCACTCATTTTCCCTTTCATGGCAATGATTGTCCCTTTCTCTTTCAAAAGAGGGGAGCTCAGGGTGAGGAGGGTGGGAAGATCAGAGAAGGCCCTTGCCACCACCCCATCGAACCTTCCTCCAAGGCATTGAAGGATCCTCTGTTCTTGAACACGACCGTGAATGGCATCGATCCCTTTTAATTTGAGTGAATAAATGATTTGTCTTTGGAAATCGACCTTTTTACGCACAGAATCGATCAATGTAATTTTTAAATCAGGCCTTACGATTTTTATTGGAATTCCTGGGAATCCGGCCCCTGAGCCGATATCAAGGAGGGAGGAGATTTTTGGAAGATGAGGAATGACCGAGAGGGAATCGAGGAAATGTTTTAAAATAATTTCCCTCTCTTTTCGGATTGCAGTGAGGTTGATCTTCTGGTTCCATTTGATTAGTTCCTTGAGATATATATTAAAATACCTACAGATTTTTTCATCTAAATGGATTCCGAATGCCTTTGCCCCCTCCAGTAAAAGTCTTTTATTCTCAGCCTCCATATCTAAGAGATTCATATCACAAAAAATACTCATTTAAAAGAGGGTTGCCCGAGGATTCAGACCCCAAGTGGGGTAACCTTTAAAATTAAAAATTTATTGACTTTTTACTCTTAATTGAGGTTAAATAAATACAAAAATAATCATTTATATCACCCATTAACTGGGAAAAAGGAGAAAACTTATGATCTTTCGGATCATGGTAATAGTTATGGTGATTTCGCTAACCTCATTCCAGGCATCAGCCCAGTTGGATCGGATCTTCAAAGGTCTGGGAATAGGTGAAAAAGGCAGCGGGCTTAGCGATGCGAAGATCGGTTCGGGTTTAAAAGAGGCACTTCGTATCGGGACTGAAAATGCTGTCAATTTAACTGGAAAGACAGATGGGTACTTTTTAAACCTCGCTATTAAAATCCTGATGCCTGAGAAATTGAGGAGTTTTGAGAAAGGACTGAGAGCAGTGGGTTATGGCCCCCAGGTAGATGAGTTCATCCTGAGCATGAACCGCGCAGCGGAAAAGGCAGCTCCCTTTGCCAAACAGATCTTCTGGGATGCGATTGGGGAGATGACGTTTGATGATGTAAGAAAAATCCTTTCAGGACATGAAACCGCAGCGACTGACTATTTTAAAGAAAAGACCACAAAAAGACTGACAGATATTTTTAAGCCCATTGTTTCCAAAGCGATGAACGAGGTGGGAGTGACTCGTCGGTATAAAGAACTGGTGGGACGATATGAATCCATCCCATTCGTTAAAAAAGAAAAATTTGACCTCGACCAATATGTCGTCACTAAAGCGCTTGATGGATTATTCCATATGGTAGGTGAGGAGGAAAGAAAAATAAGAAAAGACCCCACTGCACGGACTACTGAACTCCTTAGAGAAGTATTCGGTAGATAGAAAGACTTTTTCAAAATCCCGAGAGAGAATAGAAAGGCTTTTCCATTTTTTATGCAGAAGATAAAATGAAATTAAAATCTTCTCAATTGGCTTTTATGGGTGTAATGATGAAAAGACTGAAAAAAATCAATATTGGATTGGTGATCTTTTTCGCTGTTTTTACTTTATTTGGTTTCTTCATCCTACCTCCCATTCTTAAATCAATATTGACAAGTAAACTTTCGGAAGCCCTCCATCGGGAGGTGACCATCCAGCAGATTAAGGTCAACCCCTTTACACTTTCCCTGACGGGAAGAGGCCTGTTGGTAAAAGAGCGAGGGGGCCAGGAAACTTTTTTATCATGTGAAGAAACCTTTCTTAATCTCCAGAGCCTCTCTGCTCTTCGGATGGCTTTTGTCCTTAAAGAAGTTCGATTTACGAAACCTTTTCTCCGGGTGGTTTACCAACCGGATAAGACTTTTAACTTTTCTGATTT